>CAYQJI010000012.1:0-2947 GCA_964417865.1 Candidatus Woesearchaeota archaeon | reverse complement strand
ATCAAAACTTCTTGCAATTAAAAATATTGGATCTGAATTTTCATCTTTTTTGATTATCTCTAATTTGCATATCTCTTCCATAATCTTGTCTAGATTAATTTCTTGCTGTGCAGATATAGGGATTATTGGAGAATTTTCATAATCTGTGCCTTTTAAGAATTCTTTTATCTCTTGATAATTTTTTAATGCTTGCTCTTTTGTTACTAAATCAATCTTATTCTGTGCAACAATAATATTTTTTATTTTTTTAGCTTTTAATGCTACAAAATGTTCTTTTGTCTGAGGTTTTATCCCTTCATTTGCTGCTATAACTAAAATAGCTGCATCAATTATAGCTGCTCCTGAAAGCATAGTTGCCATTAACATTTCATGACCCGGTGTATCTATAAAACTAACATATCTCAAAGGAATTCCCTCTCCTTTATTGTTATATCCCTCTTTATCTTTAGAAATTATCATATCTGTATATCCAAGTTTTATTGTTATGCCTCTCTTTAATTCTTCAGAATGAGTATCTGGAAATTTTCCTGTTAATTTATACAAAAGAGTGGTTTTTCCATGATCAATATGCCCAACAACACCAATATTAATTTCAGGTAAATCTTTTATTAAATTTTTCTCATCATCTGCCATAGAAATATATTAAAAGAATAGTTTTTAAGGATTTGGATTTAATTTTTTTAAAAGTTATTCTTGAGGTTTTTCAGATATTTTTTCTTTGTTTTCCTTTTGATTTTGTTCAGGGAATATTTCACTTAATTTTTTATTACCCTCTTTTAAAACTTTTAGATTTATCTGAACTATATCTTCTGAGATAACCCTCCCTCTTACTGTTTTTCTAAGTCTTAATCCTTTAGGTTTAAAATTTGATACTTTTTTCTTTCCTTCTCTTCTTACTCTCTTATGCATTCCTTTCCCATAAGATAATAAAACTTTCTTTAATCCTGTTCCTTCTACACTCTCTAAAGAAGTAAAACCTGCATTATCTGTTGTTCCTGTTATTTCAAATTCATATCCACTTAATTCTGGAAAAAATTCTTCACCTTTAATTTTATCATGTAATTCCTTACCAATAAACTCTTGACTTTCTGATTCTAAATGATAAGTTTTTCCTGATTTTTCAGATATATTTATTTTAAATACCATGATATTTTATTGGATGATTGGTTTATAAATTATTCGTTCCGTTTTTATTAAATTATACCCCCCAATCCGAATTATTAATTCTTTTTATTTCTGCAATCTCTTTTAAAATCTTTATTTCTTCATCATTCAACAAATCTTTATTTTTCTTAAACTCTTTAAACTGTTTTTCAGAGATATCAGAATAAAGATACTTTTTATTCTTTAATTGTTTTTCAAAATTTACACCTGGAATTGATATAGCCACTTCTTGGTCTTTAATTGCCTCTTTTAAGGAATTTTTTTCTGATTGAATATTTTTTATCCTTCCAATTTCTTCATTGGTTTCATCTATAAACTTTGTTTCTTGAATTAATTTCCCTAAAGAAACTCTAACTCCAAAAATTGCAGGCTTTGTTATTCTAAAAACATATTGATGCAGTATTTCTAACTTACATAAGGGGGTTAATCCTAATAATTTTTCTCTTTCTATTTCTTTTTTTAAATCTTCTCTTGTTTTTTCTAATCTTTCTATTAATCTATAAACAACCTCTTCTAAAATAATCTTTATTTTTTTATTTTGATTTAATAATTCTTTAGTATCTTCGTTTATATCCACATTAAAACCTAAGATAATCGAATCTAATGGATCTATCTCTAAATTCGCCTTTGCTGAAGAGATGTCATTTTTATTTATATTCCCAATTCCTGCCTTTAAGACAGGGATATTCTTTTGTTTTAGTAAAAATAGTAATGCCTCTAAACTCCCCAAAGAATCAGCTTTTGCTATTATTCCTTTATTCTCTGTAATTATAGTTTCTGTTAATTCTTTTTTAAAAATCTTTTTTATATCTTCTTCTTTTCCTTTTTCATAATTTAAAAAAGGCATTCCAGGAAAAATTTCTATCCTCTCTGAGAATTGTAATTTTAATCCTGTTGCAGCGATAACCTCTTCTTTTTTTGTAAATTTAGTGCTTAAAGGTAAGATCTCTTCTATTGTCCTTACTTTTGTTACGATTAAATCTTTATTCATATCTGCTATAGCTATCTCATCATTTCTTTTTAACCTTCCATCATATAAAATTGCTTCAACATATTCGTTATCTTTTTCTTTTTTTACTTCTAAAATAATACCTTTTGCACAATTTTCAATTTTCAATTTTTCTTTTAAATATTTTTGACTTAGACCGCATAATACCATCATTAATTCTTGAATTCCTTCACCTGTCCTCGCTGAACAAGGAATCAGAGCTATCTTCTTTGTAAAATCATCGATGTTATAAAAAAGATCAGAATTAAAACCATAATTTGTTAAAGAATCTGCAATTATCATATATCGTTCATCAAAAATATTTTTTACATTTAATGATTGAGATTCTACACTTTCTCTTAAACTTTTTTCTTTATTGGTTTTCCATCCAGATATATTATCTATTTTGTTTAATGCGATAATAAAAGGTGTTTTATTATACTTTAATATTTGAATTACTTCTGCTGTTTGGGGTTTTATTCCTTCATTTATATCAATTACAAGAATTGCTAAGTCTGCCAAACTTCCCCCTCTTTTTCTTAAATTTGTAAATGCAGCATGTCCAGGCGTATCAATAAATAAAAATCCCGGTATGTTTAAATTTATACCTGATTTTTTTAAAAGAGGACATGTTTTATTTATCTGTTCATAAGGATATAATGTAAAAGATATTTTTTGAGTTATTCCTCCTGCTTCTTGGGATTGTAAATCGGTTTTTCTAAAATAGTCTAAGATACTTGTTTTACCATGATCTACATGGCCACAGACTGTTACGATGGGCTGGCGGATGTCTAA
>CAYQJI010000011.1:0-3764 GCA_964417865.1 Candidatus Woesearchaeota archaeon | reverse complement strand
TTTTATTTGGTATTCTCTTCTAGCTTCTTTTAAATAAGTTAGTATTTCTTGACATTCGTTTTCATTTATTTCCATATAATATTTATTATTTATCATTTTATTTTAATTTATTATCTGTTTAATGATTAGTTTATTTAATTTTGATTATTTAACTTTTATAGCAAAAGTCCCTTTATTTTTAAGATTTAATTTTTGAGCTATTTCTGATTTCTCAGGATTTAAAACACTTATTTTTCCTTTAAAACCCTCTGTTGAATCTTTTGAAAAACAATTTGGGCATTTTTCTCCTTCATAAATTGTATTACAATTTTTACATGCTTTTAATTTTGCCATTTTTTATTGATTAGTTTTTATTAAATTCTATTTTTTCTTTTTTCCTCCTTTTGATTTTGAAGATTTTGCTTCACTTTCTTCTTCTTTCAAAGCTTTTTGAGCCATTTTTTCTTTTTTTAATTGATCTTCTTTAATCCAGTCCAATCTTCCTAAACCCGGTTGTCTCATAGTTAATCCTATTTTTAGTTCTCCTCCTTTATGACTTATAGCAACAATTCTAGCTAAACACAAATCCCCTTTCTTCAGAGTTCTTTTTGAAACTTTCCCTGTCAAAGCATTTGATTTATTAAAATTAACAAAGTCGTCCATTGTTTGACTTATATGAATCATTCCTTTTAAAGGACCTATATCCATAAATGCACCAAAATTAGTTATTTCAGAAACAGAACAATAAACCAATTCTTGCAACTCTGGTTTAAAAACAAGTAGTTTAAACCTTGAATTATAATATGTTGCACCATCACCTGGAATTAAAACTCCTTCACCAACTTCTATAACATCAACAACAGCTAAAACTTTTCCAATATCTTTATCGTAATAATCAGAATAAGTTTCTTCTAGTTGTCTTTCAACAGACTCGACAGTAGGTAATCCAAAGAGTTTTGGCTCAACTCTTACATAATCTTGAATTTCAGTTATATAAAACATTTTAATACAATATAAAAATTATAATAAAAGTTGGTTTAAAAAGCTTATGTCTAATAGAATTAGATTGTTTAAGATAAAAGTCTTACTTCAAAATAAAGATGAAGATTAAACAAGTTCTATCTTTTTATTTCCACGAATAACAATTTTCTGCCCTTTAATTTTATCTTTCAGTTTTTTGTCTAAACTAGCAAGGACAAAATTTTCATTATTATTCACAAGGTTTATCAATCCATTATCAACAATTTTTGAATTAAGTTTAATTTTATCAAAATCATTTTTATCCAAGAATTTTAAAGATAAATTCGCTAATTTTTTTAATTTACCAGGGGCAGAAATAGAAAATTTTTTTATCTCATTAATAACTTCTTCAGGAATTATTATTTTAAAACCAGAAATATGAAAATAAGAAAAAAAATCTATTTTTTTATCAATACAATAAATAATAAAATTTGTATCTAAAACTACTTTTTTCATATGTAATAAATATTAATATAGTATAAAAAACTAACATTTATTAATAAAAGGATATTATAAAAAATAGGGGTGAATTAAATGCAAGAGAAAGATAATATAATTAGGATATTAGAAGAAACAAAGGTTGCTATAAAAGAAAATAATTCATTAAAATTAAAAGAATTAAGTGATCAAACTATCCATACAGCTTCTATAACTCAAGATTTAGATAATGTTATGATTGCTATTTTTGTTTATTCTCTAAGCAAAATTTTAGAAAGAAAAGAGTATTATACAAATTCTAATTTAGAAGAATTTTATTTGACAATTTCAAATCAGATTAATAAGTGTATTAATGCTTTAAAAAAAGATGAAGATAAAAAATTAAAACAATCTTTAATTGGATTGAGAAAAAAACTCAATCATTTCTCAGATAAGATGAATATTTACATAGAAGATGTTTTTAGGAAAGCTCAAATAAACAAAGCTTCCAAAATATACGAGCATGGTATCTCCATGGAAAAAACAGCAAATCTTCTTGGTATAAGTTTGTTTGAATTAGCGAGTTATATAGGACAAAAACAATACCCAGAAGACACTAATCTTACAAAAACGATTGATGCAAAATCAAGAATTAAATTAACAGAAAGATTTTTTGATGGAAATTAATTATTTTTCAATAATAGGTTGGATAAGCATGGCATTTTTGTTAGCAGCATATTTTATGATTTCATTCAAGAAAATAAAACCCAAATCAAAAACTTACTATTTTTTAAATTTCTTAGGATCAACAGGACTTTTGATAACTTCATTTTATTCAAGATTATTTCCAGTAGCTGTTTTGAATTTATTCTGGATGATTATCTCTTTATTTTTTTTAGTTAAATTATTCAAAATTAAACCTGTTTATAGAGAGTTAAAATAAAATGAAAATAATTTTAATTAGACATGGAGAAAAAGAAAAAAAGGAGTTTAAAGAAGATAAAGAAAAAGGACTAACTGAAAGAGGTAAAAAACAAGTTTTATACTTAGCAGATTATCTAAAAAAATTTAATGTTTCAGAGATTTATTCTAGTAATTTAATAAGAGCTAAAGAAACAGCAGAGATTATTTCCAAAAAGATTAATATTCCTATAAAGGCTAGTTTTGAAGAGCTTAACGAATATGAATCAAAACATTTTAAAAATTATTTTTTAAGAATTTTTAGTTTAAGATTAAAAAAATTAAAAAAATTGTTGGATAGGTTGTCTGAAGAAAAAGAAAAAGATAAGACTATTGTGATAGTCTCTCACGGGCTTACAAATAGATTAATCATTGCTTATTTATTAAGGATTAAAATTTCAAAAAGTTTAATTAGGATAAGGCAATATAATGCTTGTATAAATATTTTATTTTGGGATAAAAAACATAAAAATTGGTGTACTTCTACTATTAATAATATTGAACATATACCTAAAAAATTGAGGAACATGGAAGAGTAATTAATATGGAAAAAGCAATAATTTTTGATTCAGGAACAATAATCAATTTTGCATTAAATGGTTTATTTAAAGAGATTGAAGAACTAAAAAAAATATTTAATGGAAAGTTTATAATAACAAAAGAAGTAAAAAAAGAAATTGTAGATAAACCCTTAGAAATAAAAAAGTTTGAATTAGAAGCATTAAAAATAAAAGAACTTATTGAAAAAAAGGTATTTGAAATGCCATCCTCCTTTGGAATTGATGAAAAAGAATTATTTGAAAAAACAGAAATCTTGAATAACAAAGCAAATTCTATATTTTCTGCAAGAGGGAATTTTATACATATTGTAGATTTAGCAGAAATCTCATGTTTAGCTTTAAGCAAAATGTTAAAAGAAAAATCTATTGAAAATTTGATTGCTGTTGATGAAAGAACAATAAGAATGTTATCAGAAAAACCTGATAACTTAGTTAAAATTTTAGAAAGTAAATTACACACAAAAATTTCATATTCTTCTGCTAAATTTTTAGAATTTAAAGATTTTAATTTTATTAGGTCAGCAGAATTAATGTTCATTGCTTATAAAAAAGGGATAATAAAGATTAAAGATAAAAGATTATTAGATGCCTTGCTTTATGCATTAAAATATCATGGATGTTCTATTTCAGACGAAGAAATACAAGAAATTAAAGATTTAGATTAAAAAAATACTTTAAAAAAAGTATAAAGGGTTAAAATAAAAAAAGTGAGCTGTTAAGTAAACGTCACTTAATGTGAATGTTAAGCGAAGGATTTTTCCGTTAAGCAACCCCTCTCAATCTTGGGGGGGTGGTCGGGGGAAAACCGAATTCTGAATTACGCCTAAC
>CAYQJI010000010.1:0-8427 GCA_964417865.1 Candidatus Woesearchaeota archaeon | reverse complement strand
AAATATTAATAAATACATAGAAAAATTTAGTAATCTCTATGCTCCAATAAGTTTTGAAGAAATGTTAGAAAGGAGATAATTAAAATCAAATAAACCAAAGTTTAAAAATTAATAAATCAAAGATTATTATAAATTTAAAAATAAACAACAAATTAAAATAAAATAATAACAAAATGGCTTTAAAAATAATTCAAAATAAAGAGAATCCTTTTTTTAATAGAAAGGAAATCGTATTTAATTTAGAATCTAAATCAACACCAACCTTTAAAGAGATTCAAGAACTTATCTCAAAGGAATTTTCTGTTCCTGAAGAAAATATTCATGTTGAAAAGATTAAAGGTAATTTTGGATTAAGTTCTTTTATGATTTATGTTCAAATTTATTCTTCTAAAGAAGAAAAAGAAAAATTAATTCATAAAAAAAAAAAAAAGAAAAAAGAAGAGGCTAAGAAATAATGGCAAAAAAAGTAAAAGCAAACAAAAAAGGTAAAAAACCGCATAAAAACCAACCAACAAGTAAAAAATATGCTCATTATAAAATTCAAGGAGATACTCTTGTAAAAGATAAATCTTGCCCAAGATGTGGACCAGGAGTTTTTTTAATGAATAAAAATGGTAGACTATATTGTGGAAAATGTCATTATTCTGAATTTGCTAGTAAAAAATGATTAAAAAATAAGAATTATGATTAATATTATGACTAATTTTTATTTACTCCTTTTATCTTATTAAACTTTCTTAATTAATCTGATATAATAATTTTTTATGTTTATTCTTGATTAAAATCTAAAATATACTTAAAACATCGCTTAAAACATCAATAAAAAAGGATAAAAAAGATGAATATAACCCTGGGAGATTCTTCAAGTCGTCAAAAAGATAACCTGAAGCCTCTCCTGGGGAAAAAGAGGTGATAAAAACAAGAGGTTTTGGCTATATTTAAATCTTTCTATTTTGTTACCCTTAAAAAATGACAAGCCTTTAGTAACTTAAAGTAGTGAATTATTTTTATTTATCTATTATCTAATTACAAAAATACTTAAAAAATTATAAAGTTGAAAGCTATTTTTTAAGATTTTTTAGGTACTACAAAACTAAAAATTACAAAAGATAAGAAAAATACTGTTAAAATTTCAAAAAAATTTCGAAAAATTTGAGATGATAATTAAAAACAAATATAAAACAAAAAAACTTTGTTAATTGATGGGAATCTTTGATTTAAAAAAAGAGGAAATTATAAAAGAATCTGAGACAGAAGAAATTAAAATTGAAGACAAAAATAAAAAAATTTCTGTAAAACAAGAGCAAATACAGGATTTATTATTTAGCAGAGAACTAAGCTGGCAAGAAATTATTTATGATTTAATAAACACAGAACAACTTGATCCTTGGGATATTGACTTAATTGTATTAACAGATAAATATTTAGAGAAAATAAGGGAAATGGAAGAAGCTGATTTTTTTATTTCTAGTAAAGTTTTATTAGCTGCTTCATTATTGTTAAGAATTAAGTCTGAAATTCTTTTAAATAAATACGTCAGAAGTATCGATGAAATTCTTTTTGGAAAAAAAGAAGAAAAGAAAAGTGAATTTGAGAGAATAGAGCTTGATGAGGAAATTCCTGAACTTATTCCAAAAACACCTTTACCAAGGTTTAAGAGAGTTAGCTTGCAAGAACTTATTGATTCTCTTAACATGGCTATAACAACTGAAAATAGAAGAATAAAAAAGCAGATTACAGTGAAAAATGCGATTAGAGAAAGTTCATTTTCTTTACCTAAGAAAAAAATTAGTATAAAAGATAAGATTAATGAAGTCTATAATAAATTATTAAATATTTTTAAAACAAAAACAGAAAAAAAAATTTCTTTTAATGAGTTTAATATCTCAAAAGATGAAAAAGTTTTCTCATTTTTACCTCTTTTATATTTAGAAGATCAGAAAAAAATTTGGCTTGAACAACCTGTTCCTTTTGAGGAAATATCAATTTGGCTTAAAGAGGAATTTTTAAAGATTCATCCTGATCCTTTTTTTGATTTAAAAAATCCAGAAGACTTTAAAAAAATTGAAGAATTTAATGAGATAGAAGAACAACCAAAAGAAGATTAAATGATGTATCATATAAAATTCAATAAATTTTATAATCTCCTTTTTTATTTTGATTTTATGAGTTTTGAAGATGACTTATTAAAGGTGAATGAAAACATCAGAAAATACTCAGGAAATGAAAAAGGAAATTTAATAAGTGATAGGGATTTAAAAAGACTAAAAAGAGATACATGTCCTGAAGCAGTATCCTACCTTGAAACTTTCCTTACTTTTTCAGATTTTTCAAAAATATTAGAAATAGGTTGTGGCCAAGCTAAAACTATTAATGATTTAGCAAAAAGAAATAAAAATAAAATTTTTTATGGTATTGATATATCTTTAGACAAGTTTAAACTTAAAAAAAGACCAAATGTTTATCTAAAACTTTGTGATGCAAATAATCTTGATTTTTCTGATAGTTCTATTGATTTAGTCTATTCTTTTATGACTTTCCCATATATTTTAGATAAGTTAAGAGCATTAAGAGAGATTTATAGAGTCTTAAGGCCTGATGGAATTGCTATAATTGATTCTCCTCCAGAATATTTTTATCCTTCTGCTAAAAAAATAATTCCTTATCATGAAAAAAACAGTGATATTTTTTGGGCTGATTTTTCAGATGATTTTATCTTAATAAAGAAAAAAGGAAAAGGAGCAGAATGTTTAAACAAGGAATATTTAAGTTTTTCATATTTTCCTTGGGATAATTGTTATGTTAATCCTGTTTTAAGTATTTATGAATAAATAAAAAATCATTATACAATAAACATTGATTAAAATTCTGTTAATAACTTCAAATAAAATTGAACCTTTCAAATTATTTATAAAACCAAAAATCTTGATTTAAACATGAATGAAGAACATTTTATACTCATCTCTCTTGAGGATTCAAAATCTAAAATAATCGCAGATGTATTAAATAACAAGACTTGTAAAAAAATAATATCTTATCTTACTCAAACAAAAGAAGCGAGTGAAAAAGATTTATCTGATGCTTTAAAATTACCAATTAATACTATTGAATATAATATAAAAAAACTTGTTGAAGCAGGATTTGTTCAAAAAAAACAAAATTTTTTTTGGAGTAAAAAAGGAAAAAAAATTTTAATGTATGAACTTACAAATAAATTTATAGTTTTGTCTCCTAAAAAATCTGTATCTAATAAAATAAAATCAATAATTCCTGCTTTTTTATTTTCTGTAGTAGGAAGTTTTTCTATTTGGGTTTATGAAAAAATCAATAATTCTAAACTTCCTAATACTCTTGTTAATCAAATTACAAGAGATAACTCTCCAGTTTTATTGTCTAAATCTGAATCAATTATGACCCAAACAACTTCTTTGATTAATTCAACTTCTTCCAATTGGGTATATAATCCTCATTTATGGCTTTATTTTTTTATTGGTTCTTTGATTGCAATAATTATAATCTCAGTTTTAAACTGGAGGAAATTGTGATGAAAGGAGGTAAAATATGAAATAAATAAAAAATGAGAAATGAAAATAAATCAATAATAATAACTTCTATAATCTGTGGGGTTATATTGATAATAGCACTTGTTTTTTTGTTTACTTCTCAAGCAAAACAAGATTTAACTCAAAATGTTTTGACAATACAAGGTCATTCTACAATAAAAGTAACTCCTGATATTGTTTCTTTATATTTTAACATAGAAACAAAAGGGAATACAAGTGCTGAGGCTAACTCTCTTAATTCAGAAATTTTAAAAAATTTTACTGAAAAAATGATTGAGAACGGATTTAATGAAAAAGATATTAAAACAGAAAACTTTAACATTTATCCTAACAATTATTGGGAAGACAATAAAATGAAAGAAGACGGATTTAAAGCAACTCACTCTTTAAAAGTTGAATTGAATGCTACAGATTTTGATAAAATTTCTAAGATAATAGATTTAGGGGTGGATTCAGGAGCAATGATAAGTTATATAAATTTTGAACTTAGTCAAGAAATACAAAGAAAATATAAAGAACAAGCAATAAAAGATGCCTCTCTTGATGCAAAAACAAAAGCAGAAGCAACTGCATCAGGTTTTAATAAAAAACTGGGAAATATTATATCTGTACAATTGAATGAGTTTAATTATTATCCATGGCCAATTTATAGAGCTCTTGACTCTCAAGATATCTCTGCTGCGGGTTCATTAGCAAAAGAAAGCGTTGCAAATGTTAACCCTTCTGATCAAGAAGTTAGTGCAAGTGTTAGTGTAACTTATAAACTAAAATAAAACGACTTTATTTTTTCTTTTTTGTTTTATTTTTTCTTTTTTTAGAACTCTTCCAAAATATCAACTAACTATAATATAAACTAATTAAAAAACAGTAACTAAAAAACTATAAATCAATAAAATTTTCTTTACCTGTTTGCATGTTTTTAATTTTAGCTTTCCCCTTTTTTACCTCTTCTTCTCCTATAAAGATTACTTCATTTATCTTATAAGAATTTGCATAATCTAATGCTTTTGTTGGTTTACCATAAAAAATTACAACATTTTTTCCTTTATCCCTTAATTTTTGAGAAAATTTTATTGCTTTTTCATCTTGATTTAAAGATAAAACAAGAATTTTTTCTTTTTTATTGAATGAATTAAATAAAATACTTAATCTCTCTAATCCAAAAGAAATTCCTGTCGATTGAATATCATTAACAAGGTAACTTCCACCCCCACAAATACTTTCTCTCATTTCCTTTGTTTTTATTTCCCAAACATTTCCATTATAATAAGATAATCCTCTAACAAGGCTTGGTTGAAATATTATATTAAATCCATAAAAAGAACAGTATTCTTTTAATTTTTTTATTTGTTCATAATTTTTATATTTTTCAAAATATTTTTCCTTCTCTTTAAAAATATTAATTAATTTTTCTGCTTTAAATTTCTTGAGATTTATCATTATGTCTTCTTCTTTTATCTTATCTAGCTTATCAATCTCTCTCATTATTTGATTTCTTTCTTCTTTATTTTTAGTTATTCCTTCATCATCCATTATCTCATTTAGCAAAGCCCTATTTCCAATATATATTTCATTTTTTATTCTTAATTTTGAAAGAACTTCATTAGCAATAGAAAGAACTTCTGCTTCATCTCTTATTGTGCTTCCAACAATATCTAAATCACATTGAGTTATTTGTCTTACTCTCTTTGAATTTGTAGGTTCATCTCTAAATACTTCTCCTATTTGATACCTTTTATAAGGGAGTTTTTTGCTTTTTGAAATTCTATCTAGTTGAAAAGTAAATTCATATCTTAATGCTAAATTTCTGTTTCCTTTATCTTTTAAAGTATAAATTTCGCTTATTGCTTCATCTCCTTTATTTTCTCCTCTAACAAATTCTTCATTTTCTATAACAGGTGTTTCAGCAGGTTCAAAACCATATTTTTCAAAAGTTTCAACTAAAATTGATTTTATAAACTTCCTTTTTTCTGCTTCTTCTCCGGTAAAATCTTTAAATCCTTTTATTAAATCTGTATTCATTTTTGATTAATTTTTCATTTAATTTTTCTACTTTCTTCTTAATTTTAAGAATTATATGTTTAATATTCTTTTTGTTTTGAAATTGTTCATCTTTTATCTTCCAAAAAATTATCTTTTTATTTTTTAAAGAATTATGATTAAATAAAATTCTTGGGACATCATCTGCTGTTACTATAATTAAATCAGCACTTTCTAAATCTTTAATATCTAATGGTAAAGATTTTCTTTTATCAATTCTTATATTTAATATTTCTCTTGATAACTTAATATGTTCTTTTCCTGGAGATTTGCCAATAATAATCCCTCTACTAAAAGAAATTATCTTTTTATTCCTATTTATTTTTTTAAAATATTCTTCAGCAACTCTGCTTCTAAATAAGTTATATTTGCATATAAAAAGTATTCTCATTGTTTAAAAGGCGATTGAGGGGAATCGAACCCCTATCATGCGAGCCACAGTCGCACATTCTGCCATTGAACTACAATCGCCATTATCCTTTATTTAATAGTCCTTTTTTATGATTATTTTAACAAAAAAAGGTATAAAAAACTTATTAATATCTATTCTTTATAATATTTTAAATATTAAAATAAAAATTAATGTTAACCTAATAAATATAAATAAAATTTCCTTATATATCAAAATGAAAAAAGAAAAATATGAATTATTAGCACCTGCAGGTGATTTTCCTATGCTTGTTGCTGCTGTGAATGCTGGAGCAGATTCTATTTATTTTGGATTAAAAGAATTTTCTATGAGGGCAAATGCAAAAAATTTTACAATTAAAGATTTAGAAAAAATAAATGAAATTTGTAATAAAAAAAATGTTAAAAAATATTTAACATTAAATACAATAATATACGATAAAGAATTAAGAAAAATTGAAAATATAATTAAAAAGGTTAAAAATAAAGTTGATGCTATTATATGCTGGGATTTTTCTGTTATTAATTTATGTAGAAAATACAAAATACCTTTTATTATATCTACGCAAGCTTCTGTTTCTAATAGAGAAGCTGCAATGTTTTATAGAAATTTAGGGGCAATTAGAGTTGTTTTAGCTAGAGAATTAAACTTAAAACAGATAAAAGAAATATCAAAGATAATAGAAATAGAATGTTTTTGTCATGGAGCAATGTGTGTTTCAGAATCAGGAAGATGTTTTACTTCTCAATTTCTATTTAATAAATCTGCTAATAGAGGAGAATGTTTACAACCATGCAGAAGATCTTATTTTATAAAAGATGAAGAGGGAAATGAACTAAAATTAGAGAATAATCGTGTTATGTCTGCTAAAGATTTATGTACATTACCTTTTATTGAAAAAATGAAAAAATCAGGAATTAAATGTTTTAAAATTGAAGGAAGAAATCGTGATGCAAGATATGTTGATAAAACAGTAAGAGTTTATAGAAAAGCATTGGATAAAAAACTAAATGAAGAAGAAATAAAAAACGGTTTAGAAGAGCTTGAAAAAGTATACAATAGAGGTTTTTCATCAGGTTTTTATTTAAAAATGCCAACTTCTGATGATTTTGCAAACAAAGAAAATAATTTAGCAAAAGAAACAAAAATTTACATTGGGAAGGTTTTACATTATTATGATAAAATTAATGTTGCTTCAATAAGACTTGTTTCAGATTTAAAATTGAATGATAGAATAATAATCTTGGGAAAAGAAACAGGAATTATTGAAATGAATGTAACCTCAATGCAAATAAACAAAAGAGAAATCCCTTTGGGAAAAAAGAATCAGGAGATAGCAATTAAAACAGAGTTTAAGTTAAAGAAAAACGATGAAGTTTATAAAATAATAAAAAAATAAAAGAAGATACAAAAAAAAGAAAAAATTCTCTTCTTTAACTATACCCTGCAATAGTGTAAGGTCTTGTATTCTGACATCTCTGTTTTTGTCCTGAATCATCCAAAAAGTAAGGTGTTGCTTCAACTGTCTTAATAACTAAATCTGTACTATATGCTCTAGTTGTATTTACATCTGTTGCTCTTTTTCCTACTAATGCAGGAACATCTCCTGTTAAATCAATAGGCCCAACCTTAGATAAAGATTGTTTTGAAGTTGTATTATATGGTATAAAAACTAATTCAACGCCTGCAAGAGGTGTTTCTGATCCTTGTGTTTGTCTTTGTAAATCTATAGTGCACTTAAAATAACCACTATCATTAGCACAATTCAAACTTGTAGGATCAACAACTGCAGTTAAGCATTTGCTTCCAGATGCTACTCCTTGACTTTGGTTTTTTATTAAACCATTAATAACACTCCAAACAACGCCTATAGCAACTATAGATAAAAGTACAATTATAAGAGTAACAACAATGTCAGACAAACCCTTTTTATTGTATCTCATCTTTTTACCTCCTTTTACTTGTATAAATTTGATAAATTTTATAAGATTATTTAGTTTAAAAATATTTCCTTATCTATAATTTTTTAATTTTTTAATTTTTTAAACATTTTTAGTATTAAATCATTCAAAATTTAATCTTAATTTTTTTTCAATTACCTCGATTCTTTGAGTTAAATGATAGATTTGATTTGATAAATCTTCAATTTTATTCGTCATATCTAAAAGTCTTTTTGCAAGTTTTTTTCTTTTCTCTTCTGCACTTTCATTAGAATTATTTATGTAATTATCATTAACATAAATATAATCTTGATTAGGATTATTCATATCCTTATTATTAAAATTATTTGAATTTGAATAGCTATTTGATGAATTTGAAGAAGCTAAACTTCCTAAAAAATCAAAATTATTTGATTCTTCCTCTCTATAATTATTATTCTTATCTTTATCTAAATTATTTAAATTTGATATTTTA
>CAYQJI010000009.1:0-12557 GCA_964417865.1 Candidatus Woesearchaeota archaeon | reverse complement strand
AAAAACGCGCCTGAAAGGATTTGAACCTTCGACCCTCTCCTTAGGACGGAGATGCTCTATCCAAGCTGAGCTACAGGCGCAGGATTAATTTTCCTTATGCGGGATAAAGGATTCGAACCTTTGTAGGCACTGAGCCAACAGGTCCTAGGCCTGTCCCATTTGACCACTCTGGCAATCCCGCTTAAAATATAAAAAAGTTAAATAAAGAAGATATAAAAAGCTTTATAAATCCTGATGTTTAAAGAATTTTGAAGACGGCCATAATAGGTTGGAAACACCTGTTCCCTTTCCGAACACAGAAGTTAAGCTTCCTATGTTGATGATGTTAGTTCCCAAAAAGGCGCGAAGTCATCAAGCTGTCTTCTTTTGTTTCTTTATTTTTTAAAAACAGAGAAGGTTATTTAAAATTGTAATCTTTGTTTATCAAGATGAACGGTGAATTATAAAAAAAGAGATGTCAAGAACCCAGATAGAAGAAAAAATTAAAGAATTTTTTAATGATAAAAAATTCAAAGAAAAAAATCCAAGAGAAATAAAGAAAATAAAAAGATTAGCAATGAGTAAAAATATACCCTTAAGTGATTTTAAAAAATTATTTTGTAAATATTGTTTAAAACCTTATTCTGGTGCTGAAAAAGTAAGGATAAAAAATAAGATTAAAACAATCGAATGTTCGAACTGTAAAAAAAGAAATAGCTTAAAATTAAAAGATTAAATTTTGAAAAAATAATTTAAACTAAATAAGATTTTTATATTAAATCTCTTGATTAAGATAATGGCAAAAATCGTTTTAACTTCTGGGTATTTCAATCCATTGCATGTGGGTCATTTAGAGTGTTTAGAAAGAGCAAAGGCATTAGGAGATAAATTGATTGTTATAGTAAATAATGATGAACAAGTTAAATTAAAAGGAAGTGTTCCTTTTATGAATCAAGAAGACAGATTAAAGATTATAAGTTCTTTAAAATGTGTAGATGATGTTTTTTTATCCATCGATAAGGATAAATCTGTTTGTAAATCAATAGAAGAATTAGTTAGAAAAGATAAGGGAAATGATTTTATTTTTGCTAAAGGCGGGGATAGAATGATAGGAAATATTCCTGAAAAAGAAATTTGTGAAAAATTAGATGTAAAAATAATTGATGGTTTAGGGGAAAAGATAAGAGCTTCTTCTGATTTGATTAATAATTATTACAATGGAATAAATAAGAATAAATAAAATTAAGATTTTTTGAATTTACTGACTAATTCAATTAAGTCTGTTTGTCCTAAGAACATTGCTCTGCAACAAGGTCTTTCTAAACCCAAATCATCTAAAACTTTTTGGGGGTCTTCTCCTTTTTCTGTTCTATTTTTGTATTCTTCCCATAAATGAGCTATAGGTTTACCACATGAAAAACATCTTACTGGAATTATCATAATATAAACTTAGATTATTAGTTTATAAAGCTTGTGTATATGATTAATATAAAAGAAAAGAGGACATTATTAATAAAAGGATAATTAATTTGAGAGGTATTGTAAAATTATCATAAAAATGTTTAAAAACTAATCTTTATTTAAGGAAAAAGAGGTAAAAACATGAGGAAATGTATATACTGTAACACTGAAATAACAGATGATAGAAGTATGCAAATTTGTGATAGATGTGGTGTTGGTGTTTGGGGGAAAAAACAGTGGGAGAATATAAAAAAAACAACAGATGAAGCTAGAGATAAGGGTGATTTAAATTTTAATTCTCCTGATAAAATTACTATCAATCAAAGAACAAAGATAAGTGCATAATTGAGTATATTAAAGAATTTTTTTAATATTGTTTAATAAGAATTATAAAAAGATAGATTTTTAAATAAAATAATTTTGGGTAATTTATGGTAAATAGAAAACCAATAAGAACAAGGGGAAAAATACCTTTAAGTAAGTATTTTCAAGAACTAAAAGAAGGAGATTTTGTCTCAATATCAAAAGAAAGATCTTTACAAAGTCCTTTACTAAAAAGATTACAGGGAATAACCGGGATTGTAGAGTCTAAGAGAGGAAACTCTTATGTTATAAAGATTAAAGATGGAAATAAAGAAAAAAGAATAATCACACAAGCAGTACATTTAAAAAAAATAAAAAATTAAAGATAAGATGATATTAAATAATGAAATGTTAAGTATTCCTGAAGCATTACCTTACTTAAAAGAAGACAGAACAGAGCTAATTGGGTTTTTAAAACAGTTCACAAAATTGAGCGAGAAAGAAGCAAAGAAATTAAGGGAAGAACTTTTATTATTAAATATTGATAAATTAAGAGAGGAGCATATAGTGAAAATGATAGACATACTCCCAGATAATCCGGATGAATTAAACAAAATTTGTAATGATGTAATCTTTGAAGAAAATGAAACAAATAAAATCATCGACACAATTAAAAAATATAAATAAAGAAAATGGAAAGAGAAGAATATGCAATTGTTTTAGATTATTTACCAAATGGATACCCTTTGGAAAAAAGAATGATTCCAATAGTTCAAGCTATAGGGAAAAAAAATTTAACACTCTTAGAATTAGTCCCAAGAAAGGGGGTAAATCTTAGTATTGGAGAAGAAGTTTATATAGGAAACGATAAGAGAGATAAGATTTATTATATCTTGGGAAGATTATCTAAAGAGAAAATAACTGAAAGTGCAAAGAACCAGATTCAAGAATTTATTGGAAAAACAATAAAAGAAAATGAAAAAAAATTTGTTGATTTTTTCAATAAGTCTGATGCAATAAATAAGAGACTGCATCAGATAGAATTACTTCCAGGATTTGGAAAAAAACATATGCAAGAGATTTTAAAAGAAAGAGAAAAAAAAGAATTTGAATCTTTTGAAGAATTAAAAAAAAGAATAACAAACCTTCCTGATCCTGAAAAATCAATTGAAAGAAGAATATTAAATGAATTAATAGGAGAAGAGAGATACAATCTCTTTGTAAGTTAAATGGAACAAAAATTAAATCAAAATCCAAAACTTGTAAAAAAAGAAGAACAAAAGTTAGTTAGGATTTTATCAAAAGATATAGAAGGGAATTTAAGTGTTTATGTGGGTTTAACAAAAATAAAGGGAATTTCTTGGAGCGTTTCTAATGCAATATGCAAAATATTGGGAATTAATAAATCTAAGAAAATAGGAGATTTGACAAAAGAAGAAATTGATAAAATTAATAATTTCTCAGAAAATCCAAATTTGCCCCCTTATCTTGTGAATAGAAGAAATGATAGAGAAACAGGAAAAAACAAGCATCTTGTTGGAAGTCACTTAGAATTGCAAGGAGATTTAGATCTTGGAAGATTAAAGAAAATAAAGAGTTATAAAGGGATTAGACACAGTTTAGGATTACCTGTTAGAGGTCAAAGAACAAAGAGTCACTTTAGAAAGAATAGAAGAAAAAGCGTAGGAATTAAAAAGAAAGGAGTTAAAACATGAAAAGAAAACATAAGTTATATTCAAAACCAAAAAAATCTTTTGATAAACCTAGGATAATTGAAGAAGCAAAAATAAAAGAAGATTTTGGATTAAAAAATAAAAGAGAAATTTGGAAAGCTGAAGAAAAGGTCAAAAAGATAAGAGAAAGAGCTAAAAAAATGATTCCTAAAGGAGAACAAGAAAAAGAAGAATATTTCAAAAAATTAAATAAACTTGGTTTTAACATAAAGAGTATAGGAGATATTTTATCTTTAACAAAGATTGATATTCTCAATAGAAGGTTACAAACATTTGTTTTTAAAAAAGGACTAGCCCCAACTCAAAAATCAGCAAGGCAATTAATTGTTCATAAAAAAGTAATTGTTGGAGATAAAGTTATAAATTCTCCATCTTATCATGTTCCTAAAGATTTAGAAGATAAAATTAAACTTAAACCAAAGAAAATAAAAAAAATAAAAGAACAAGAGGTAATATCAGAAGATGGTTGAAGAGAAAATAGAATTAATTGAAGAAAAAAAAGAAACTAAAAAAAGCGAAGGAGAAAAAGAAGCTGTTCTGAATATTTATACTTCTTTTAATAACACTTTAGCCCATATAACAGATATGTCTGGAAAAACTCTCTGTAAGGTTACGGGAGGGATGGTAACAAAGCATGGAAGACTTAAAGCAAATCCAACAATCGCTATATTTATTGCAAAAAGAATAGAAGAAAAATTAGAAGAATTAAAAATTAAAACATTATATGTAAGAATAAGGGCAAAAACAAGATCTTCTTCATTAGGGCCTGGTGCTCATGCTATGATTAAAAGCTTAACAAGAGACGGATATAAGATAGTTAATATATTAGATACTACTAAATTTCCTCGTGGGGGTCCAAAACCAAAAGGAGGAAGAAGAGGTAGGAGAGTATAAATTTAAAAATAATAAAAAAAGAACAATAAAATGGAATTAATAGAAAAAAAAGAAGATAAGATAACTTTTATAGCAGAAATCGATGAAAGTTTAACAAATGCTATCAGAAGATATGTTGATCAAATACCAATCTTAGCAATTGATGAAGTTGAAATTTCAAAAAATGATTCTCCTTTGTATGATGAAACAATTGCACATAGATTAGGACTAATTCCATTAAAAAATGAAAATATAAAAGAAGGAGAAGAAAAAAAATTAACTTTAAATTCAAAAAAAGAGGGTTATGTATATTCTGAAGAATTAAAGGGAGAGGTTTCTCCTGTTTATAACAAGATACCTATAACACTTTTAAATAAAGGCCAAGAGTTAGAGGTATTAGCAATAGCAAGAGTAGGAAAAGGTAGTGAACATGTTAGATTTTCTCCAGGTCTTTTATATTATAGAAATTTAAATAAAATAAAAATAGATAAAAATTGTCCAAAAGAGATCATTAATATTTGCCCATTAAATGTTTTTAAAGAAAAAGATGGGGAAATAATTGCAGATGAAAAGAAATGTGATGATTGCGGATGGTGCGTTGAATTTTGTAAAAAACAAGGAAAAAATTGGATTAATATATCTTCTACAGAAAAGTTGATAATAACTGTAGAATCTTTTGGTCAGATTAGTGAAAAAGAGATTTTTAAAAAGTCAATTGAGTCTTTAAAAAAAGATTTAAAAGAATTCTTAAAAAAAATAAAAGGATAAATTTTAATTAAAGAGATTACATAAGGTTTATATTCTTTTAATTTTTCTTTCCTTATGCGGGATTGCCAGAGTGGTCAAATGGGGCAGACTCAAAATCTGCTGGCTCAGTGCCTACAAAGGTTCGAATCCTTTATCCCGCATAAGGAAAGGGAAGTTTTATAAATAAAGAAAATATTGAAATTTTACCTGCGAGTAAACGCGATAGCGGGAAAGAACTCTTTCTCGTTAGTATATAAAATGAAATCAAAAACAAAAATAGAGAAACAGTTAGAAAGGAAAAATAATCCAGATTTAGTTAAAACAATAATTTTAGCAAAGAAAAATCCTGCATGGATAGAGGCTGCAAGAATTTTATCTGGACCAAGAAAATTAAGGATAGATCTAAATCTAGATCAAATAAATAAAGAAACAAAAGACGGAGAAAAGGTTGTGGTTTTAGGAAAAGTTTTGTCTCAAGGAAAAATAGAGAAAAAAATAAAGATTATTGCATTAGCTTTTTCTGAAAGAGCTAAAGAAAAAATATTAAAAGAGAATTGCGAATTTTCAACTATAATTGAAGAAATTAAAAGAAATCCAAATGCAGAAAAATTGAGGTTTTTAAAATGAAAATAATTGATGCTGAAGGAACAGTTTTAGGAAGACTCGCTAGTTATAGTGCAAAAGAAGCATTAAAAGGAGAAGAAATAATAATTTTAAACTCTGAAAAAGCCATAATAACTGGAAGGAAAGAGGATATTAAAGAATATTATGAATCAAAAAGAAAGAGGGTTGGAAGTACATTAAAGGGTCCAAAAGTTTCAAGATCAAGTGAAAAAATAGTTAAAAGAACCATTAGGGGGATGTTACCAAATTATAGAGATGGGAGGGGAAGAGATGCATTAAAAAGGATAAAATGTTATAAAGGTGTTCCATCAGAATTTAGAGATAAAGAGAAAATAACACTTACAAACAAATTTAAAGCAAAAGGAAAATCAATTAAAGTTGAAGAAATATCAAAAAAATGAAAATAATAAGTTCAGGAAAAAGGAAAAGAGCAGTTGCAAGAGGGGTTTTTGTAGAAGGCAATGGTGAAGTAAAAATAAATAATCAGGATTATAAAACTTTAAACTATTTGGATAGATTAAAAATAGAAGAACCATTAAGGATTGCTAAAGAAGTTTTAGGAAATTTAAATTTTAAAGCAGATATTTATGTTCGAGGGGGTGGAGCAAGAGGCCAAATTGAAGCTGCAAGAATTGCTTTATCAAGAGGGATCATTAAATTTACGAAATCTAAAGAATTATCAAAAGAATATTTGAGTTATGATAGAGGGATGCTTGTTGCAGATGTAAGAAGAAAAGAACCAAGAAAACCTGGAGATAGTAAAGCAAGAGCAAAGAGACAAAAGTCATACAGATAAGCTCTGAAGAGAATTTTATATTAATTTTTTAATAAGTTTATTTTATTCCTAACTTTTCCAATTTATCCTGAACATGATTAAATAAAGTTGAAGAAACTAAAGGTTGATGTGTTCCCTCATGGATTTGATTATTAAATTTTATTTTACCGAGGTAAGTAAAATTCTTTAAGATTTTTTTTAGTCCATTAACTGAAAGATTATGTTTTTTTGCTAATTCTCTTAAACTAATTTCTTTTTCTAAAAATTCTTGGAAGATCTCTTCAACTTTTCTTGAATTTTCATTTGGAATTAATTTTCCATCTTCAATTTTATAACCAAAAGGGGCTCTTGACATTAATTTGCCTTTAGAAGCTTTGCTAGACATAGCCTTTTTTCTTGTGTTATTAATCAATTTTAATTTTTCAAGTTCTTTTTCTAAGATTTCTATGTGCTGTTTAAGTTGTTGATTCTCTTTTTTTAATTGTTCTATCTCTTCCATTTATTAAAAAACTGTTTATATTATTTAAAAGTTAGGTGAAACATAAACAGGCGTTTTAAACAGGTGTTTAAAAGTATATTATATCTTGTTTAAGTTTAATTTTTCTTGAACCTTATCAAAAAATTCTTTTTCTATGATTGGATTATGTTTGCCATCTAATTCTTTATTTGCAAATTTGACTTTTCCAATATATGTTGTGTTTTGAAGTAATTTTTTTATTCCACTCGTAGTAAAATTATACTTTTTTGCTAGTTTAGTTAGAGAGATATCTGTATTTAGATATTCATCAAAGATTTGTTTGACTTTTTGGGAGTCTTCTTTATTTTCAATAAGCTCTTTATTTAAAAGAGTATAACCAAAAGGCGCTTTTGTAATAAATCCCCCTTCTTTTGCTTTCTTTTCCATCCCAAAAGTGGTTCTATCCCCAATAATATTTCTTTCAAATTCAGCAAATGCCCCAATAATCTGAAACATTAATTTTCCACTTGCACTAGCTGTTTCAATTTTGTCTTGCAAAGAGATAAAGTCAATACCCCATTCTTTTAATTTGTCTATTGTTAAGATAAGATCTTTCAAACTTCTTGAAAATCTATCTAACTTGTAAATAAATATTGCTTGAAACTTCCTTGATTCTGCATCTTTTAAAAGATTTTGCATTTCTGGTCTGTTTAAATTTTTTGCAGATTTTCCTTCATCTCTATAAATTTTAAAAATTTCATAACCCAATGCTTTAGCATAATTAACTAAATTTTCTTCTTGAGCATCTAAACTAAATCCATGTTGTGCTTGGTCTTGTGTTGAAACTCTAACATAAATTGCAGCAAGAGGTTTTGCTGTTTGAACAGGCGTCTGTTGTATCATCTTTCTCTTTTTTACCTTTTTTTGTATACTTAGGTTATCTAAAAGCAAGTTTACTTGTATACTTAGGGTATTTTTTAGGAAGTTTCTGTATATTTAGGGTGCCCTAAGTATATAAATATTGCGATTTTCTGGAATTTTGGTGTATTTTTAAGGGAATTTAGAAATTTCTTTTTGAAAAAGCAAAATTGATGCCTTATATTTAAATTAGTTAACCTCATCCCTTTTTCATATTTAATTCATAAACACTCATTAATACCTTCCATATTTCATTAGCGATAACTATTTGTTCTATCTTTTGTTTTGTGCACTTAGGTGACCTTTGTTAAAAATGTTTTATTTTTTATAGATAGATAATTATTAACATTAGAAATTTAAATTTTAAAAATAATTGGAGGGTTATGGATTATTAATAACTAAAAAATCAATTTATTTCAAGATTTTTTAAAAATAAAGGATAATATAAATTAAAAAGGATAATATAGATTAAGAATTTTATTCTCATCTGTAGAAAAGAGAGTTTAGTCTAGGATATTTTTTATCTCTAAAAGAGTTGAAATATTAAATGTTCACATAGGTAACCTTAGTGATTATATAATTATTTCAGCCCTCTTTTCTAAGAAGAATTCCAGGGTAAATCTTTTTCCTCAACGTAATGAAAATGATCTATTAAGGGTGTAAGTGTGGTCATTCCTTTATATTTCCCAGAATAAGAATAAAGTTCAGCTTCAAAGAATAGATGACCTGTTCTACTCATTTCCACTTCCATTACCTTATAATAGCTATTGCCATGTTTAAAGTATTTCTGAATTACACTTTCTCTTATAATTCCTGTTAAAGATTTTATTTTTTTGTTTTCTGACATAAATTTTAAAAAAATGAGGGTTATTTAAATCTTTTGTTAAATCCTTTGAGAAAAGCGCACAGAGGGTGAATAGGGAAAAAATAAACTAAAAGAAAGCATATTAAATTTAGATAAGGAGCATATTTAGAGGATATTAATTAAAGAAGAGATTAAATTTGGATTTGATTTAATGGATTTTTTAAAAATTTTAATTATTAAATGGACTCTATTTTTAAACTGAAATAAAGAGTAAAAAAGAGTTTTAAAGAGCTGTTTAAATTATAAACAGCTGTTTATTGTTGTTTTAAACAGTTGTTTTAGGGTGTTTTTTTAAAAAAAGAGAAAGAATAAGAATACAAAAAATAAAGGTTTTTTGATAAGAAACGAATAAGATTTAATAATATAAATGGAATTTAAACGTCGAAATAAAAAGATTTTTAAACTCTTTTTTCATAATTTATTTATGATTTGGTTTTTTAAAAAAAGAAAAGAGGTTGATGAAATAAAAGAAGAAACTAAAAAGGGTTTTGATCTTGTAAAAAAAGATATTTTATCTCTAAGTGAATGGGTAAAACACCTAAATAATGAGAAAGAAAAACAAAAAGGAGATATTGAAACCATAAAAGAAGATTTATCCTCGATAAAAGAGGATTTAGAGGGGATGAAAAATGTTTTAGCAATTATGAATGAATTAAAAAATAAACAGGTGTTTAAAACACCTAAACAGGTGTTTGAGAAACAAACAGGTGTTTATGCTGTTCAAACAGGTGTTCAAACAGGTGTTCAAACACCAAATTTAAATCAATTTTCTGTAACAGAGAGAGCAATATTGTGGGTGCTTTTAAATTCAGAGGTCAAATTAAGTTATGAAGATGTAGCTGCACTTCTTGGAAAAGAAAAATCGACAATTAGGGGTCAAATAAATAGTATAAAACAGAAAAGTGAGAGTTTAATAAGTGAAGAAATAGAAAAAAATGGAAAAAAAAGAATATATATACCAGAAGAAGTGAAAGAAAAACTCTTAAAAAGGGTAAAAGTGAGAGTTAAGAATAAAAAAGAGAAATAAAAAGTAATAAAAAAGAATAAAAGAGAGAGGAAGGAAAAAGAAAAAGTTAAAAAAACGAATATGAAGAAATAAAAAGGGAGAGAAATGAAATAAAAAGAAAGGTTAAAAAGATGGTGTGAAAAAGTAAAAAGAGAGTATTGGGAAGATTTTATTAAAAATAATTATAAAAAAGATAATCGTTATACCGAAAAAAGAATAAAACGAGATTAAATAACCATTTTATTTAGAAAGAGAGATTAGAAAAAATAGGTTAGATAGATTAACTGCCTCGAAGATTAATTAGGATATTTAAAGGAATTAACTTTTTGAATTCAGGAGAAATTGAAAGTTTTATTGTTTTATTATTAACTTTTTCTTTAATAAGAGGAACATTTTTAATTAAAAGTCTACCCACATAATCTCTAATTGAAGATTCTGTGAGGTTTAGTATAGAAGAGAGAATTTTATAATTAATCTGTTTATTTTCCTCTTCTAATTGATAGATTGTAGAGAAAACCAGAAATTCTTGTTCTGTTAATCTTTTAAACTTTTGTTTAATCTCTTTTTTTAAAGAATCTAAAGAAGTTAAAACATTTAAAGCTTCTTTAAATTGGTCTTTATCCTCTTTAAAAAAATCTTCTTTTTTATTTTGAGTCTGTTTTTCAGAGTTTCTTAATAAATCTTGATTTAAAGAAGAAAGATTCTTTAATATTAAAGAAGGTTGAGAATTATTTTTGTTCAAAGAAAAAGTTTCATTTGGTGAATTAGAATTTTCAAAAATCAAAGATTCTTTAATTTTTTGTATTTGTCTGTCTGTCTGTTGGTTTGTCTGTCTGTCTGTTGGAACCCCTTTATTTCCTGTGGAAATATTATAAAAATATGCCTTTTGAGGCTTAAAAAGGTTATTTTTATTAGTGATATTTGTATTAAAACAAGGAGTTTGTTGAAGATGTGTTGGATTTTGTTGAAGATGTGTTGGATTTTTAGTTGAAGAAAGATCTTTAATAAAAGAATTAGAATTATAATAATTTTTAGTATTCAAATTTGGATAAATATTTTCTTTTTGATTAAAATTCAATGAAGAGATTATAAGAGATAAAGAATTTGATAAAGAATCAATTTTTTTATTTAATAGAGAAAGTTGAGAATTAATATTATTAAAGAGTAAATTAAATGAAGAAACCCTTTCTTTTAAAGTATAAACTTCTTGTTGAAGAAAGGTAATATCCTCTTTTGCTTTTTGAAAGGCTAGTTTAATTTGATCCATAAAAAAAGATAATAATCAGAGTATAAAAAGATAATTATAAAAAAGAGTAATTGTCTAACCTTTATTTAAAGATATTTACTCAAAATTTAAATGAGGAAAAAAGAAAAGGTAAGACAATTAAAAATATGCAGATTCTTGTTTCTTTTTGAAAATTTGGTAAGTTTGATCTGATAAAACCCATCTTGAGCGTTTTAGATAATCTTTACCTTCAGAATTTTTTTTAATTTCTTGAATAAGCCCTTTTTTCTTTAAATCTGTTAAAAGAGATTTTATAAATTCTTCATCTCTAGCAGTTTCTTTAGCAATTTCAAAAGTAAAGAGAGGTTTTGGAGAGTTTAAAAAAAGGATTTCTAAAATATGTTCACAAATCTTTTCTTTTTTAGAATTTGAAATTTTCATAAATAAGAATAAAATCCTAATTTTAAAAGTTTATCTAATAAATTAAACAAAACTAAAAATTAATTAAGAGTAAGGATGAAAGAAAAAAGAAAGATTATTCTTTCTTCTGTGAAAGTTTAATTGAAGGAAAAGGTATATGAAATGGGAGGCCTAACTCCTCTTCTAAATTTAAAGCTTTTATATTTACTTTTTTAAAAATAAAATTAAATAAAGAAAATTTTATTTGATCATCCAATTTTTTATTTTCCCAATCTTTTAAGATATTTTTATAATCTTTTGGATTTACCGCAATAAAGAGATTTCCTTCTACTTCTAATTTAGCAATTTCAGGATTATAATCTAAAATATAAGAAAATTTAATATTTAATAGGTCTTCTTTAAGTTTTAATAAAGAAGTTTTTATGGGAGTTATAGAGATTATGTCTAATTTATTTTGAATTTTTAATTCTTTAAGATCTTCTTTATATTTTTCAATAGATATTTTTTTAAAAGAAAAGTTTAATATTTTAAGATTTTCCATTTTTTGAAAAAGAAAACCCTGTATTTAAAGATTTCTTTTATTATTTTTTTAAGTTAGATTATAATATTCTTCTTAATAGAGATTAATAAAATAAGAAAGATGATAATAATAAAGAGAACAGGAATAGAATAATTAAAAGAATTTGAATAATAAGAAAAGGTATAATACAATTTTATAATTAATGGGATATAATTAATAAAGATTTAGAATTTAAAAGAATTATAATAAATCTTCTTCAGATACAATTATAAAATCACCAATTGCAATTATAGAATTATAAGGAATTAATAATTCACCTAAACTTGTTTTTTCTAAGTTTAAATTTCTAGTATAAGGAGTTACATCTTTAAGAACCATATTGATTAATTCTCCTGATTTAGTTTCAAAAGTAATATCTTTAATAAAGCCTAATCTTTTTCCTTCTTTTGTTACAATCATCTTTCCTAAGAGATTAGAATAAACAATTTTTTCTGTTTGCATATAAGAAATAAAAGAATTTTCTTTATAAACTTTTCTAATAAAAAAATAAATTAAATAAATATAAAAAAATAATAAAGATTATTTAAATGGACCTTATTTTTATAAGTTTATATAAAATATTATTAAAAGAAAAAGAGAATAAACATATGA
>CAYQJI010000008.1:11428-12606 GCA_964417865.1 Candidatus Woesearchaeota archaeon | reverse complement strand
GGAGCAATAAAAAGGGTATTTTTAGTCTTTTTTTCTATATTATTAATAATATCATCTTTTTTTACTGTTTTATTTTTTAGTTTAAACCAGTCTATGGCTTATAATAATTTTGAGAATACCTCTTTAAAACTAATTAATAATTATTTAATTAATAATAATTCCTTAAATTCTGCAATTAATGAAGAAACAGAATTCTTAAAATTGTATTGTGAGGAAAACCCTAATAATTTATCTCTTTCTGAATTATCTTATTCTTTTAATTTTTCTGATTATAAAATAAAAATCCCTTGTGACAAAATAAATGATACCTCTCTTCTAATAAATGAGAGTATTAAATCTTTAGTTCATCAGATATATTTTAAAGATTATAATTGCAGTTTTATAGACTGTTTTAACAAAGAACAAACGCCTACATTTTTAGCATCTGAAAAAACTTATTTATTATTAAGAAAAACCTTTTTTATATTTCTTATAGTGTCTTTGTCTTTACTCATCTTTATATTTTTATTATTAAAAAATAAAATAAATCTTTTGTTATTATCCTCAATCCCAATTTTTATTTCTTCATTTTTATTTTTGAAACTAAGTTCTATTTTAATAAACCTTTTAGGTAAAGAAGATTTAATTAAAGAGGTGATTGATATACTCTTTTATAATTCTAATCAATTATCAACAAGACTAATGACTTTAAGTGGAATTTTATTTTCAATTTGGATAATCTTAAAGATATTTAAATCAAGCGTAAAAATAAAAGAAAAATTTGACAAAATAAGAGAAAAAATAAACAAGATAAAAGAAATAAATAAACAAGAAAAATTACAGGATAATAAAAATCAAAATAAAAACAACAATACTGTGGAAAAAGAAATTAATAAAAAAAAAAATAATAAAAATAATAAAAACGAAGACGATTTCTAAAGATAAAACAAAATATAATAAAAATTTAAAAATAAAATGAATTAAGAAGTTAACATATTAATAAATAAAATAAATTAAATAAACTTTAAAAAATTATAACATAAAATAAAAAAAATAAATTAAGATAATAAATAAAAAACTAATTTGACATAAAATAAAATGTGTAAGTTTTGTGAAACTAATCCTGTTTATGAATTTACTAATAAAAGAAAACTCTGTGAAAGATGTTTTATTAATTATTTTAATAAAAAATTCCTTTT
>CAYQJI010000008.1:280-11366 GCA_964417865.1 Candidatus Woesearchaeota archaeon | reverse complement strand
TTAAAACAGAAGTTTTAAAACACATTTTAAACTTTTTTAAATCAAAATTTGAAATTGACTTATTGGGAATAAAGAATAAAGAAGATTTTTTAAAAATTTTAAAAAAAGAAAAAAAAGAAAATAAAAATAAGATTAAACTTGCTTTAAATTCCTCAATTGATTCTGAATCCCAAGAATTTTTGAATAATTTAGTTTATGGACAATCTGATAAATTAAAAAATTTTCTTCCTGTTTTTGAATATCAAATAAAGCCCTTGTATCTTTTCTTAGATGAAGAGATATTGCTCTATGGAAAATTAAATCATTATTTTTCAAATAATAATAATAATTGCAAAGAAAAAAATGAATACCCAAAGAATATTGATTTAAAGGAGAGTAATCTAAAAATGAAAAGTATTAATCAATTTTTAAATAAACTTGAAAAATCACATCCTGAAGTTAAAAGAGCTGTGATAAATAGCTTATTAAAAATAGAGAATAAAAATTAACTTAATCTAACTTTCTTGTTGCCTTTTTAAAAATCTTTCAATAAACTTCTTTGTTTTATCATCTTCTTTTTTTAAAAAATTTAAAACATAAACTATATTTCCTTCTCTTGTTTCTTTATTATAACTTATCCTTTCTAATATTTCATTATTTATTTCTTGGCTTAATAAAAACTCATTATTAGATAGGGAACTAATCTTTTTTGATTGAGTCATAGAAGAATCTAAAACCATAAACTTAAAGATATTATTAATGATCTTTGCTATAATTTTCCCTTTATTTAAAGAAAGACCAAAACTGATTTTTTGCAAAAATTTTTTATTATGTTCATTTAGCAAATTTAAAATTTCTTCTCCTGTATTTAAAGCAATTTCTTCATTTCTCATTGTTTTAGTTTTTAATGGAGAAAAAATCAAAAATAAATAATCTTTATTTAGATAATAAACTCCTTTTTTAATTTCAGTTATCTGTAAGATTTTTAATAAAGTATCATGAATACTTGTTTTACTAGAAAAATAATATTCTAAATCTTTTATTTTTAAGCATAAAATAGCTGATTCTTGTGGTTCTCCATGTAATGATAAAAACATTTCTGCTTTATTTGCTCTATTTATCATATTCTCTTTTGAAAAATCTAAATATTCTTTTTCTTGTTTTTCTTTTTTAGCTTCATAAATTTCTATAGGAACAAATTCTTTATCCTCTTCTTGATTTAAATTCTTGTTCATATCCTTTTTTAAAACAATAGCATTTTTTACTTCTTGGTTCTCTTTTTCTCTCTTTAAAAATCTAAATTTTCTTCTTTTGTGTTTGATTTTATTCAACTCTTCTTTCTTTGTTTTTATTCTTTCTCTTTTCTTTTTATGGTGCTTTCTTATCCTTGTTAGTATGAATAAAAGAAAAATTATAAATAAAAAGCCAATTATATAATATTTAAAAGAATCATTTTGATCTTCTACAATCTTTATTGCATTCCCTGTTAAACTCATTTTTTTATTTATTTCAGTATCTTCTCCAGTATAAATCTTTACATTATATTCTCCATTTGGTGCAATGAGCTTATACTTTTTTGATTCTCCTATATTCAAACTAACATTTAATTCAAGAGGTTTATCGCCTATTTCTAAAGAAAGAGTTTTATTATAAGGAATATTCCCATAATTTGTAATAAATAATGTTTGATTTTCTAGTTGAATATCCAAATTTTCTTGTTCTGCTATTTCAAATTTTTTTACCTCTTCTAAACCATTGAATTGAGATTTAACAGACCAATTAGAAGGTAATTCCATTTTTCTTATTTTATATTCTAATTCACTATCAGTATTTATCTCTTTTTTTTCTATTATATTCCCGTTTTTATCTAAAATACTTATATTCCCTAAAGAAGATATTATTTTTCCTGTTTGGTCATAAAGCGTGGAAGTTATTACAAGAATCTCTTCTGGTTTTATTTTTTCTTTATTTAAAGTTATTAAAAGTCTTTTTGGAACCTGATTTACACTTAAAGTTAAATTGGATTCTCCTTTATTAAGGATAATCCCTGCTTTGTTTTTTTCATAAGCCATTAAAAATATTTTGTGATCTTTAGCTTCAATATTTTCTGGGAGAGTTATTTTTCCATTAAAATTTCCTTTATTTACTGTTGAAGATTGTTTTAATATTTCTTTATCATTATCCATCAAAATAAAGTCTATAAAACCATTTAATGGTGTTTCATCTTCTTTTTTTACTGTTCCAGAGATAATAACATCTTCTTCAGGATTGAAATTACTTTTTTCTAAATTTGATTGAATTATTAAAAGACTGGATATTTTGAATTCATCTGTTAAAAGAAAGTCTTCATTTATAGAAGCTTTAATTTTACAATTGCCTTTATTTTTACCGATTATTTCTGGAATTAAGACTAAAATTGGGTTTAAATTTACTTCTTCTCCAGATAACAAGTAGATACCATTTTTATAAAAATTTATTTGAGTACCATTGTTACAAAGTAAATCTAAATTTAATATTCCTGATGTATCTTCTAAAACCTTTATTGTCAATGGTATTCTTATAGAGTTTCCTATACTATAAACACTATTCAATTTTTCACTCAAGATAATTTCTGAAGAAACTAAATTTAAATAAAAAACAAGAAATATACCAATAATAAAAATAATACTTAATTTATTTTTAGTCATAAAAAAATAACTCTTTTCTTATTTATAAATATTTATAGTTAAGATATTATTTTTTCCTCTAAAAGGTCTTAATTTAACAATCTAACTTTGGATATTCCTTTATTTTTCTCTATAAAAAAGGTGATATCCGTTTTTTTCTACCTTTCCAATATAATGTAATGACTTTGAATTTGCCCACTTTGGAGGCCTCTTCATTGATCTGGGATTATAAAAATGAGTAGCTCCTTTTGTTGGATCTTTATATACTCCTTTTATTATTTTTTCTGCGATTTCTAAACTTTCTAAAAATTCTTTCTTATTATAGGCTAAGGGGTTTTTTAATATCTCTAATCTTTTCTTGTTATTTAAAGATTCATACTGATATTCTTTTGACAAAGCTTCTTTTATTGTAGTTCCATTCCATTTTTTATTGTCTTTTGCTCTATTAATTGCAGTATAACCTATTGCAATCTTTTCTAATCTTGAACAACCTTCACCTTCTCCTAAAATCATCCTTGCTAATAAAGTCGTTTCATCATCCTGATTTAAATCTTCTATTTTGTAATCTTTATTTAATTTATTAAAGGAATTTGTGTTAGTTAATTTTAAATTATCATCTAAATTTTTATTATCTTTACTTTCTTCTAAAACATTAGACAATCTATTGGGTTTTTCATATAAAAGAAGATTTGTTAAGTGAGAATCATTTATCCTTTCTTTATCCTTTTTTTTATAAAAATAACTGTTTTCATAATTATACAAAGACAAATACTTTTTTATATCAAAAAGATCTTTATCTCCTTTTTTATCTTCAATACCCAAAGAAAAATTTTGTTTTGGTTTTAAATTTATCTCAGACTTAATCTTATTATTAATTAATGAATACGAATTTCCAATTACATTTGAATAAATTCCTAATGCAATTCCTAAACTAATTATAAAATTTTTCCCTTTTTTTATCATAAAATCCGCTTATCAACATCATTTATAAATTTTTCTCTAATTTTTTGAGTATTTTTTGTTTTTTCTTAATTTTTGGATATTTTTTATTTCGATAAATAATTAAACCATATTTTATTTAGAAATCTATGAATTTCCAATTTTTAGTTGAAAAACTTGAATCTTCACCAGAATTTCAGGATTTTATTAAAAATAATAAAGATGCTTATCTCTGCTCTGGGTTTTTTATATTTGATTATGAACCTAATTTTGAAAATAATAAATATTCTTTAGATTTTTATGTTCCTTCAAATAACAAGATAATAAGTTTTGAACTGGAAAAAGAAGTGAAAATCATCCCATTAGACAATTATGGTGAAGAAACTCCTAAAAAAATAGACTTACATTTAAATTTTGATTTTGAAAATATTAAAAATAATCTTTTGAATGAAATTGAGATAAGAGGAATAAAAAATAAGGTTCAAAAAATGCTTTTTTCCTTACAAACTAAAGATAATGAAAACTTCATTTTAGGGACTATTTTTGTTTCTAATCTAGGATTAATAAAAATATCCCTTAAACTGAAAAAAGATAAAATGGAAATAGTTGAATTTGAAAAAAAATCTTTTTTTGATATGTTAAAAATTGATAGAAAAAACAAAAATTAGGTTTATAATGGTTCTCTATAATAATAATGTGGGCTTTTTTCATTATCTTTTTCCTTAATCTCTATTTTCTCTAAATAATAAGCCCAAGAAGGTATTTTTCTTACTAATTTTGGATTAAAATAAAATGTTGCTCCTTCTGTAGGATCTTCATACTTCCCTTTAAGAAGATTTTCTGATAATTCTAAACAATGCAAAAATTCTTTTGGATTATATTCCATTGGTCTTTTAAGAAGTCTTTTTCTATACTGAAATGCTGTAAATTGATAAGGCTTTAATATTACTTCTTTTAAAGTTTTACCATATCTCTTTTTATTATCTTTTGTTCTATTTATTGCAGTATACCCAATTCTTATCTTTTCTAAATCTGATGTTCCTTCGCCTTCCCCTAACATAAGTCTTGCCATTAAAACTTCTTCAGAGTCTTCATAAAAATTATCTGTTTCAAAAGCATATCTTAGAGATTTAACCTTTTTTATTGGTGAGAAAACAGAATAGTATCTCCCATTTATTTCTTTAAGTTCTAAATCTTTTATTAGATTATTATTTTTTATAAGACCATTATTAATTATCTGTTTATTTGGTAAATAATCCTTTTTTACTTCATTTTCTTTTATATTTGCGTTTATATTTCCATTTAAAAATAAACTTAAACTTAACATGCCTATTGTTAATAATCTCTTATTTTTTGTCATAAAACTCTTGAGAAAATTTGATTTTTAAAGTTAATGGTAATAAGATCTCTTTTACAAACAAATTTGGATAAAATATATAAATTTTAGATTATTTTATTAATCACTTTTTTGCTATAAAAACAATAGCCCTTGTTGGTTTTTCTTTAAAAATAATTTTAAAACCATTTCTTTCAAATAATTCATAAATCTCTTTATCTTCAAATAAATAATAATATCTTTCTCCCTTATCTCTCCATTTTACTACTCTTTCTTTCTTTGAATTTTTGAATCTATAAGAATCTTTATTCCAGACAGATACATCAACTTCTGCACCAGGTTTTAAAACTCTGTACAATTCTTTAACTACTTTTTCTCTGTTTTCTTGTCCTTTAATACAATGTAAGGAAGAGATACATAGAGCAGCATCAAAAAAATTATCTTTAAATGGCAGTTGAGTCATTTCTTGCACATAAAAATTTGCCTTTATTTCCAATTTTTTACATTTCTCTTTTGCAAAGTCTATCATTTTTTTAGAAAAATCTAAAAGAAAATACTCTAAATCTTCTTTTTTTATTAAATTTCTACCACTCCCGCTTCCTAAATCTAAAATCTTTCCTTTTTTTTCTTCTAAAAATTTTATAACATGTTCTGCTGGCAAAGTTTTGAATTTATTCCATTCTTCTGCAATGTTTTCCCAAACTTCTTTTTGATTTGATATTTCCATTTTTAATCTTATCTTTATAATTCCCTTTATTTTTTGGATTTAAACCTATAATAAATCTGTATAATAAAACAATTATATAACTTTAAAAGTTCTTTTATTCTTTTTATTTAATGAAAAAACCATTAAATAACGAAATAAGAAAACCAACAAAAACAATTTCAGGCATAACTCCTGTAGCAGTAATGCTTCCTCCTAAAAAATGTAATCATGGAATGTGTACTTTTTGTCCTTCATTTAATGTTCCACAAAGTTATACTCCAAAAAGTCCTGTTGTTTTAAGAGCTTCTGAACTAAACTACAATGCGTTCAAACAAGTTCAAGCAAGAATAAAAGCATTTGAACTAATGAATCATCCAACTCAAAAAATAGAATTAATCATTATGGGCGGGACTTTTCTTGAATATGATAAAGATTTTCAATATAAATTTATTAAAGAGTGTTATGATGCTTTAAATGATAACATTTCTGAAACTTTAGAAGAATCTCAGCATTTAAATGAAACATCAAAACATAGGTGTGTTGCGTTATGTATTGAAACAAGGCCTGATGTTTGTATTGATTTTATAGACAGAATGAGAGAATTTGGGGTTACAAGAGTAGAATTAGGTGTTCAAGCCATAGATGACCAGATTTATGAAATTACTAAACGGGGTCATAAAGTAAAAGATGTTATAGAATCAACAAAAGCTTTGAAAAATGCTGGTTTTAAGGTGGGTTATCATATAATGCCTGGTTTGCCAGGAAGCAATATAAAAAAAGATTTAATTATGTTTAAGAAAATATTCAGTGATCAAAAGTTTAGGCCAGACCAATTAAAGATTTATCCTTGTGAAGTTTTAAAGAACTCCCAACTTGAACAAGATTATCTTAATGGAAAATACACCCCTTATAACAAAGAAGAAATACAAAATCTTTTGATTAAGATGCTTAAAATTGTTCCAAGATACTGCAGAGTTATGAGAATAATGAGAGAAATACCTCCCGAATACATTGTTGCAGGAACAACAAAAATTGATTTAAGAAAAGATGTTGAAACTTTATTAAGAAAGAACAAACAAAAAATAAAAGAGATAAGATTTAGAGAGATAGGGTTTAATCAAAAAGAACAAAATCAATATGATTTAAATGAATCTAATTTAAAATTAAAAGTCACAAAATACAAAGCCAGTGATGGAAGAGAATATTTCCTTGAAATTGTGGATAAAAAAGATATTTTATTTGGATTGTTAAGACTTAGAATTTTTATTCAAAATAATGAAAAAAAAGCTTATATAAGAGAATTACATGTTTATGGAAAATCTTTAAATTTAGAAGAGGAAAATCTAAAATTTTTAAAAAATTCTGCACAACACCAGGGATTAGGTAGATTATTAATAAAAGAGGCTGAAAAAATAGTAATTAAAAATAAAATAAATAAATTAAAAATTATATCCGGAGTAGGTGTAAGAAAATATTATGAAGAGTTGGGTTATCATTTAGAAGATAGTTATATGGTAAAAAATTTTTTACATACTACATTTAATTAGTTTATAGATAATCTTATAAATTAAAAAGTTTTTTGTTTATCATGGAAAAAAAGAGGATTAAATTTCATTTTAAAGATGATAAAGAAATTCCTTTGATATTAAATTCTTATGATGATATTTTCTCTGATTTAGATCCTAGGGATTATTTGAAAAGGGCTTTGTCAGGAGATTTCCTTTTAGAATGTAAAAAAGCTTCATCTGATAAAAAAAATAAGATTTCAATTAAACTTTTTATTCCTAAAGATAAAAGAGATTTAGAAAAAGAAAAGAAAATTAAAAAAAGATTAAAAGATCATTTTGATAAACATTTTAATGAAAAAAAGAAAGAACTCAAAAAATTGAATCGGGTTGGATTATCTTGGTTTTTTCTTGGTTGTTTTTTAATTATTTTAACTTCTATTCAAGATTTTAGCAAAGGTTCTTTTATAATCAAAGTTTTAATAAATATTTCTCATCCTGCTGGTTGGTTTTTTTTATGGGAAGGTATGGGTAAAATATTATTAACCTCTAAAGAAAGAAAATCGGATTTTATATTCTATAAAAAAATGATAGAAAGTAATGTTGAATTTTTTGATTATTAACCTTATTTTGTTCTATTAGTCCTTATTTTGATTTATTAGCTCTAATGCCCTGTCCGAGATTCGAACTCGGGTCTCAGCCTTGAAAGGGCTGAATCCTTGGCCTCTAGACTAACAGGGCATAAACTATCTCAGCAAAAATAGTTTTTAAACTTAATCATAAAACAGATATGGGGGTTAATAAAAATGAAAATACTATTTTTTAGTAGTTAAAATAACAAGGTTTTTAAATTTGATAAACTTTCTCAAAAAATGAAAAAAAATAAATCAAAAAATGAAAAATTAGAATCTTATGAGTTAGATGAAAGATTTGATTTAAGTTATTATTTTGACTTGGTTAAGAAGTATCCCCCTCTTCTTAGGGAAGAAGAAGATTATTTATTTAAAGAAATTAGAGAAGGAAATAAAAAAGCAGAAGAAAAATTGTTATTGTCTAATCTTAGGTTTGTTATTTGGGTGGCAAAAAAATATAAAATTAAAGAAAAAGAAATCCCTTTAATAGATCTAATCTCTGAAGGGAATATTGGTCTTATGAAGGCTATTAAAAAGTATGATCCGGAAAAATATAAAAACAAATTTTCTTCTTATGCTTTTCACTGGATTTATTCTTCTATTGAAAATTATATAAATAAAACTTCCAAGGGTATTTATATCCCAATCCATATGAATAAAAAGAAAAAATTTTTTGAATATCTTCAAGAAGACAGCTTTAAATCTATAAAATCATTGGATTCCTTGTTACATAGATTTAGTTTTGATGAAAAATCAATAAAAAAAATAAAAAATTTACCAACTTGTTACTTTTATAATGAAAAAGAAGAACCTTTAGAAAATTTTTCTATTTTTAATGATTTAAAAACAAGTGAAAATGATCCCTTTTATGAAACCTCTCAAAATATCATTAAAGAACAAATCTGCCAGATTATAAATGAAAATCTTAATGAGAGAGAAAGAGATGTAATCTTTATGAGATATGGTTTAGTTGATAATAAAAAAAGAACTCTTAGGGAGATAGCTGAAAAATTGAACATAAGTAGGGAGAGAGTTAGACAAATTCAAGAAAAATCTTTAGAAAAATTAAAAGATCATCTTGAAATTTTTAAAAATGAAATATAAAGATTCTGGAGATTTTGAAATAATTAAAAATTATATTTCCAAGATCTCAAAGATTGAAATTCTGACAAAAGAAGAAGAAAAAAATCTTTTTGAAGAGTTTAAGAACAATAATAACTTAGAAGCCAGGACTTTGTTAATCCTTCATAATCTAAAATTTGCATTTAAAATTGCTAAAGAACATAAAAATGACAGATTAGATTTTTCTGATATATTGAGTGAAGCAAATAAAGGATTAATCTATGCTATTGAAAACTATAATCCTTCTTTTGGGAATTCCTTTCTTTCTTATGCTAGATTTTGGATTATACAATCAATAAATAGAGCATTAGATAACACTTCTAGAGAGATTAGAATTCCTAGTTATCTAATTCATAAAAGAAGAACTTTTGAAGAATTTTATGATTCTTTAAATATGGAAGATACTCTAAATAAAAAAAAGATTTTTGATGAACATTTTTTTAATAAAAATGAACTTAATACCCTTCTTGACTCTTATAAAAAATTTGTTTCATTAAATGCTTCTTATGAAGATGGTGAAGAGAGAGTAAGTAATTTGAAAGATCCTAAAATGAATGTTTTTGATGAGGTTTTCATTAATCTTTCCTCAAAAAGGATAAGAGAAATACTTCAAAAAAATCTTTCAGATATAGAGTATAAAGTTTTGTGTTATAGATTTGGATTAAATAATGATAAAAATTATTCTTTAAAAGAGATAGGATTCTTTTTTAGGTTAACTGGTGAAAGAATAAGGCAAATAGAAAAAAAGGCTTTAGAAAAATTAAGAAATTCTGAAGAATTAAAAGATATTTACAACTCTTTTTATAATTATTAGATTTATTCTTTGAACAATAAATGAGCCTGCACGGATTTGAACCGTGGACCCCTGCCTTTCTTAGAACTCTAAGATTTATACAACCCTAACGAATTGTACTCTTATAAGAGCAGTGCTCTAACCAGGCTGAGCTACAGGCTCATAAAATTTTTATGAAATTAAGATATTTAAATGTATTTTTTTGTTATCAAAAACTTGATTTTTTTGAAAAGATTAAAATTTTTATTAAATTTTACATTAAAATTATTTATTTTTTTACTAAAACTTATCATTTTTTTGGTTAATGGACCTTTTTTTATTCATTTTTTTTACAAATCCTTTTTTTATGATTTAAAAATTGTAGGTTAATTTTTTATTTGTGCTTTATATTCGACATTTTAATGTAGGGAAAAAATTTTTTATAAGTTTTACACTACTTTTAATAAGGTTTATAAATATAAAATATATACATTTAGTATGAAAAAGAGGTATTTATATGTATTATCTTTATTTTTAACTCTTTTTTTATTAAATTTTGCAAAATCTACTGAAATTTTAGACAGTTTGCATTTAAACATTCAAACTACAAATTCTTCTGGTAATGTTATTACAGGGACTTTTAATTTCATTTTTAATATTTCAAGAAATAGTGAATGTTCTGATATTGTTTATTCTAATGCAGCTACTTTAACAACAGACACTAGAGGTATTATTTCTTACTATCTTCCTAATACAAGACTAAACTATTCTGAACAATACTGGCTTTGTTATTATAGAGATGGAGTTTTAATTGATACAACAAGAATCTCTAGAGTCCCATATTCTTTTTCTGCCCAAAATGTTTCTCTTAGTGGTGTGAATATTGATGTAAACTTAAATATGAGTGATAAAAACATAACTAGTACAGGAACAGGTTTTTTTTCTTGGCTTGGTAGCTTGGTTTCAAGAATTCAAAAATTATTTGTTCAAGATATAGATTTTAATGGATTAATAAATGGGACAGGGAACATAACAACAACAGGCATTATAAATGGAACAACTGTTTTTTCTGGAAATTATAATCTAACAAATGCATACCTCTATGTAACTAATGGGACTTTTTATCCTTATTCTAATCCCTTAAGTTTCTATAATTCAACAACTCTACAAAATATTTCGCAATTGAATAACAACTTAGGGTATTACAATGCTACTTCTCTACAAAATGTCAGCCAATTAGCAAATGATAATAGATATTGGAATGATACTTATGCTACTTTTAACAAATCATATGCAGATACTTTATATGCAGATATAATCTGGAATTACAATCAAACAATTCCAGCAATAAATACAATTTTAGGTTTCAATTACTACAATGCTACTTCTCTACAAAATGTCAGCCAATTAGCAAATGATAATAGATATT
>CAYQJI010000008.1:0-180 GCA_964417865.1 Candidatus Woesearchaeota archaeon | reverse complement strand
GGAATGATACTTATGCTACTTTTAACAAATCATATACAGATACTTTATATTATTCTATAAATAATCCCTATGGATATTATAATATATCTAACTTTGATATAAATGATTATTACTTAAAATCAAATCCTTATGCTTTCTACAATTCAACAACATTACAAAATATCTCTCAATTAAATAACA
>CAYQJI010000007.1:0-15905 GCA_964417865.1 Candidatus Woesearchaeota archaeon | reverse complement strand
TTTTTATTTTTTTTAATTTCTCGCAGGCAACGAAACCTCCTCAACGGGTATCTTTAGCAAGAAGTCAATCCTAAACCAACCTGCAGGTGACAGAATCTGAACTTATCAAGGGATGTATCAAGCAACATACCGGTTGCCAGCATATACTGTTTGAAAGATATGCCGGTAAGATGATGAGCGTATGCCTGCGTTATGCCAACGATACCATGGAAGCCGAAGACATGCTGCAGGACGCTTTCATCAAAGTATTCAAATGCAATTTTTAAATTTATTTTATCAATTTTTTTAACAAGGAAATTTTCAGCATCAACAAGATAGATTATTTCTTCTAAGAAATTATAAAGTAAGGATAAATAATCTTTTCCAAAAACTTTTATTTTTCTTTTCTTGATTTTATATCTCTCTTTTCTCAAGTTATCTCCTTCTTTTTTGTCTTTTTTAATCCTTTTACCTTTAATTATTATTTTCCTTAAAGCATATGCAGAATTTTCAAAAACTTTTTCAATAGATTTCCCATACACCCTTATTTTTACATCTGCAGTATGCTCTAAAAATTCAAATTTTCTTTTCATTTTTGCCAACAGAATAAGTATAAATCTCTAGAAGTATCTATAGAAAAAATTTTTATGCTTTGAGAGTATATATCTTTTTGATTTACCTCTTCAAATAACTCACAGAAATCTTTGCATATTTGTGCAACACAATTTAAACCTGAAGGAGTCCTTTGTATTATCTTATTCTTTACATTTTCAGGGATATTTTCCCAATTTACAGGAAGATTTGAATCCCCAATATTAAGGATTTCATCTCTAAATGTTTGGTTTGTTTCTATCTCCCTTAATATGGATAACTGTTTATAATAAATGATATCTGAAAAATCTCTTTTATTCAAAGTTGAATTTTTTTCTACTATTGTTAATAAGAGAGTTGACATTAAAAGTATTGAAATGAAAACTTCTATTACTTCAATCCATCCCTTTTTATTTTTTCTTTTCATGTTTTTTTATTTTTTTCATCTAATTAAATTAATTTATCTTATCCTATTTTTACTCTTAAAAATCCTGATTGGATATTTCCATTTTTATCAATATACTGGAGAGGAACTTCATCACTATAAACATTTTTTGTAGTTAAATTTTTGTTGGGTTTTACTATTTCTCCGTTTGATTTCTCAAATTCAAAAATAAATTCATTTCCCTCAGGAACAAACAATTCTGTTTTTAATTTTTCATAATCAATTGAATAACTCTCATTTAATCTTTCAAATTCACTTTCAAAGGCATAAATATTGTCTTTTCTTATTGATAAGAATTTATAACCTTCAGGATTAATTTTTAATGTACAGGTTAAATCATCATTTAATGTAAACTTTTCAAATGCAGGAGACAAAAATAACTCAAAAAAAGTTTCTCCTGAATCGCTCCTATTTATCTTTAAATTTTTTTGTATCTCTTCGTCATCAACATAAGAATTCTGTAAATTATTATTATAATCTTTTACAACTCCCCCATAAGAAGTTGAGTTTAGATAAATGAATAAATCTTTTAATTCAACACACGAATTATCTCCTGCTTGTTGTGTTATATTAACAATCGCTGTTGTTAATGGATAACTTGTGTTTCTTAATATTTTCATTTCAATATAATCTAATGTAGTCTCTTTATTCTTGTTTTTTTCTATTTTTGTTGTAACTACAGATAAGAAGAAAACTATAAACGTGATAAATATCATAAAAGAAATCATTATGCCTATATGAGATCCTCTTTTATTATTCATATTATTTTATAATTTTTTTTGTTTATATTCTTTACCTTTTTTAATATAATACATTTTTAATAGGGGTTATTTTGCTAAAACCACATTTGCTATAGTTGCTATTAAAAAAGATAATGTTACTAAAGCGAAAGAATGTTTTATACCTGTTCTTAATTTTCCATCTGCTAATTTTCCTATTACTAAACCAGTAAATCCGCCTTGGAATAATAATAAGAAGAGGAAGGATTTGGATATTGCAGTTGGATCAACACTGCCCATAGAACTAACTCCTGCACCACCAACACCAGGAATTCCTCCTGCAGAAGATAAATCTTGAGTGGAGGTTATCCCAGATAACATAGGGATAATGTAGAATTGCATTACTAAAACTATTATTGTAAAAACAAAAAATATAATATACCCCTGAGTTACAATACTGGAAATTGCAGCTCTTCTCTCTTTTTTTAATTTATCAGTTAAGGTTGTAGCCTTTGCTACTTCTTCTAATATTGAAGAGATATTTCCTCCTGCTACTTCTGCTTGCCCTATTAAAGTTATTGTTCTTGAGATATTTCTATCATTTATATCCCTTGCAAAAATTTCCAAAGCCTTTTTTAAAGGTATACCTATGGAAATTTGATTCGCTAATTTTTCAACATGTTTTGTTAAACTTCCATAATTTTTTTTCTTTAAATTTACTAAAGTTTTGCTTATTGATGTCCCTGTTTTAACACTTTCAACTAAATTTCTAGTGAATTCCAAAAACATTACTTCTTTTTCTTGCATCTCTTTAACTTCTTTAGTATTCTTAAAAACAAGAGGCGAAACTCCTATCAAAACACCAACCCATACTGCAAAGAAAAAATATTTTGTACCTATTAAAGAAAAAGAAGCAAGAGTTAGTATTAACCCAAAAATCATAATTATTTTTTCGCTTTTGCTTAACTTTAAGTTTATTAATCTCAAATTTACCATTTTATTCTCCTGAATCAGATTGTTTTACTTGAAGGAATAATAAGAAGAATATATTTATCAAAGAAACTGCTCCAACAACTAAAAAAGTAATCATCTCTGTGGGTAGACTTATACCAATACCACTTATTTTCATCATGACTAAAAGAAGCATTAAAACCATAGGTGTTGCTATAACTATACTTATATACATATCCATAAAAGTTTCTGCAGATTTAGCCTCTTTTTCTTTTTCCAATCTATAATCCAATAAAAGAGTTTGGGCTCTCTTATCAAAGAAATTATATAAATTTCCACCAGAAGTGATTGTTGTAGATAATCCATTAAAAAGTTCTGATAATTTTTGGCTTGGTGTATTTAAAGCTATATCCTTTAAAGCAGTAACTAAGTCATAACCATAAATGTTTATTTCATTTAAAAGTTTATTAAATTCTTTTCCAACATTAGGATATTCTTTTGTTGAAACAATTATAGAGAATATTTTTACAGGGCCAATCATAGAACCAGAAATAGCAGACATATGGATTGCTACAAAAGGAAGTTCTGCATCAATTTTCTTTTCCAAACTCTTTTTTTCTAAAGAAGGAAGAGAATACATAAATAAATAAACAAAGATAGGTATTCCTATTGGTATCCATATTAACTTTACTAACCTTAAAGCTATAGGTTCTGTAACCTTCGCAATTATAGGGAATTCAGGAACAAGATTAAAATTCAAGAAAAAAGCAAAAACTATTAGTGCAATAAAAAAAGATAGGATGGTATTAAGAAACATTAATGAAATATATGTAATAGAAGTATATTCTAAATTTGACTTAACTAAATTTTGAGTTAGCTCTCTAAACTTCTGCTCTTTTAACATTATCTTTACTTTTTCTGCAAAAAGTTTGTTAGCAAATTCATAATATTTACTAGGTTTTTTTTCTACTTTTTTTTCTACTTTATCATTTTTTAGTTTTAATCTTTCTAAAGCATTTCTTTCCAAATCAGAAAGTTGTTCCTTTTTATATTCAATAACATTTTTTTCAAAATTCTCTTTTTCTTTTTCAGAAGAAAATTTTTTTAGTTCTAATCCTGAAATTCTTTTTTTTAATTCTAAATTTTCTTTTTTAAGTTTTTCTTTTTGTTCGCGAAATTTTTTCAGAAATTCGTTTTTTTCATAAGGGTCTTTTGTAGAAAGAATATTTTCGTTTATTAAAGTTAAATCTAAAAAAATACTTTTTTCTTTTTGGATTTCTTCACTTATTTTATCAATATCTTCAATTGTGCTCATTGTTTAAAACTCCTTCAATCTCTTTTTGTATTTCTAACATTGCCTTTTTAGTTTTTAGAAAATTTTCTTTATCATGAATTTCATAGAATCTCTTTAATCTTAAAACAGCATCTTCTAAAGAATTAAATGCATCTGTTAGAAATGAAATCTCCTCTTTTTTCATAGATAAAAAAGGTTTTTCTTATTCTTAAAGATTTTGTTTATTTTTTATTCTTCTTCATTAATACCCAATTCTTTTAAAACTTCATCAGGGGTTTTATAATACTTATTAACTATAGTTTGAACATCATCAAAACCAGAAATTTTCTTTTTATACAATTGGTAAATAATCTTAGCTTTTTTATTTAATTCTTTTTCCAAATCTTCCTTGGAGATTCCATATCTTTTTGATATCTTTTCAAAAACTTTGCTTTCTTTTTTAAAATAAAATCTATCTTCTGCAGCATTCCATGAAAAAGGAGTATTAATCACAGCAATCCCTTCAGGATCAACATTTACAATTTCTACTATCTCTCTTAATTTTCTTGTTTCTTGTTTGTTAACAATAGCATGAGTCATTATACATACACAATCAAGAACATTCAAAAGCGTAGGGGATAATTCTATAGGGGGGGTTTCTAACCTTTTTATCAAAGTGTCTACAGAATCTGCATGAATAGTGCTTATTGAAGAGTGTCCTGAGGCCATTCCCTGAAATAATACAGAAGCCTCTTTACCTCTAACTTCACCAACTATAACATAATCTGGATTTTGTCTAAAAGAAGCTCTTAATAAAGTAAATAATGTTATTTCATTTTCTTTTTTATCCCCCGTTGCTGCTCTTGTTACACTTGGAAGCCAGTTCTCTCTTGGTAGATTTAATTCTCTTGTATCTTCAATACTTACTACTCTCGCTTCAGGAGGTATAAAAAAAGCTACAGCATTTAAAAGAGAGGTTTTACCAGAAGCTGTTCCTCCTGCTATAAGTATATTCATTTTGTATTCAACTAAAATCCAAAGATAAGCAAGCATTTCAGGGCTTAATGTTCTAAAAGAAATAAGTTCTGTTGGTGTCCAAGGAGTTGTAGTGAATTTTCTTATAGTAAAAGTAGGCCCTTTACTTGTTATATCTTGAGTATATGTTGCATTAATTCTGCTTCCATCTGGTAGTGTTCCATCAAGTATAGGGTCAGCATAAGAAATATGTTTTCCGCATCTTTGTGCAAACTTTTCTACTAAAACTTCTAATCTTGCTATGTCATTAAAAACTAAACTTGTTTTTAAATTTCTAAAAACTCTATGAACAACATATACAGGGCTATTCGCTCCATTGCATTCAACATCTTCAATAAAATAATCTCTTAAAATAGGTTCCATCTCATTAAAACCTAAAAAATCTCTGCTCAAATAATAATAAAGTTTTCTATAAGAATCATAAGGGATATTCATACCAAATTCTACTGCTAAAATTCTTATTCTCTGATCAATATACTCTAATAATCTCTCCTCATCTCTTTCTATTATTTCTTCAAAATTTATTAAATCTTCAATTGCAGCTGTTAATTGTGCATGATATTCTCTTTCTTGTCTTGTTAGAATTGGTTCTTCAATTTCATAAACTAATTCATAAATTTCAGGATCCCAATATACATGAATATAAGCAAAAGGTGAAATAACGCAATATCTAACATTAACTTTTGTTTTATCCTTAACTTTTTGTAAAGGAGGAATTTTAGGATGAAAATCTATTTCTACTTTTTCATATTTCTCAATATCAAAATTTATCCTTTTTAATGGTGTTTTAGGTTTTATCTCTGGTTTAGAATTAATTTTATTCTTATCATCTTTATCCATTTTTATGTTGTTATATCCAAAATTATTCTTTCATCAGTTGTCCCTTTATTTTGCAATCCTTTATTTTCTAATTGTATACTATAAGCTGTTGAAGCAGGATTAAGAGTTCTTATACTATCAACATTATTTAGTGTTATATTATATTTTGTTGATTCTGAAGTATAATTTTTATAAAGTTTAACATTATACGCTTCTGCTGTTTTTAAGGTAATAATATTTATCCCTCCATCAATAATAACTTTGTTTAATTCGCTGAACTGATATTTGCTTGGTATTTCAAAAGAGATTGTATCTTCAAGACCATTCAAAATAAGTTTTCCTTGCTTGATTGTTATTTCTTTTGTTCTTTTATCGCCATAATTCATTCCTAAAATTTCTAAATCTACATTTTTAAGAACTTCTAATGATTGTTCTATAGCAGTTTTATCTCTTGTCTTTTCAATTTGAGGTTTAACATAAAATAAGACTAATGAAATCATTAAGAAAGCAATTAAAGTATAAACTACTGTTTCAACCCAAACTTGTGCTTTTTTTTTAAACATTTTTATAATTATATTAATTTATTTTAACCATATTTTGAGTATGAACATGGAACTATTTCAACCATTGAGTCTGATTCTTGGCATAATTTACCCTCTCTAACAGGAGCAATTGCAATTGAATCAGGAGCATAATCTAAATTCATAATTAAATAACTAAATCCTTCATTTGAGTTAGGAGTATAAACACTTGTTGTTCCATTGGATAACATTATTCCAGAAATAATCTTTGGTTCATTAGTTAAATCAAAAGATTTTATTGTTCCATTAGCTTTAATTACCATTTTTAATCCCTCTATTTCTATATCCCCTATTCCTATTGAGACAGTTAAATTATATTTTTTACTAATCAAATCATCAACTTTATAGCAAGTATACTCTTTATTTATTTTTACTTGATCATAAATACCAGAGCAAGAGGTTGTTTCTTTCATTTTTCCAGATAACATATTATTTACTAATGATCCAACGATTGCAACAGCCCCAATTCCAATTCCAATTAGGATTACTGTAACAATTATTTCTGAAACCCCTTTTTTTGAATTTATCATTCTCATTTTTATTCTTTATTTATAGTTTGAGAGTATTCCTCCTTACATTCAACAACTTTTTTGTCTTTAGCACTATTTTTTCCCACTAACATAGGGATTAATTGTAATTTTTCTATATTCTCTAAGCTATATCCTAAATTGCTGGCAATATTATAACTTACTGATTTTCCTACTGTTAAACCTAAACCCCATTCTGATCCCATTATTTCACTCATTCTTACAGTTCTATAATTTCCTTGACTATAGACCTTTATTTTAATATCAAAAATTGGAGAATTACCTGAATTTACTAGAGCGATATCTCCTGTTGTAAAATCATATTCTGTATTAAACTTTACATCTTGTTGGCACACTATATCTACATTTTTATCTAATTTTACAACTCCTTCAATCATTGTGCTTCTTAACCAAAAGAAAATAATAGTTATCATTCCAACAACAACAGCGACTAATACTATAGAAGTTATTACAGGAGAGACCCCTTTTTTTTGAATTTTTTTATTCATTTTATTCTAAATATTTTATATTTTTTAAATCTTCTTAATCTATTTATTTTATAATTTGTGATTTAAGCATTAAAATTTAATATTTCTTGTATTTTAGCATTAGAGCATTGTAATAACTTTTTTTTATCATTTACTATTTGATATCTAGTAGGGATAATTTCAATTTTTTTCATTATTCCATATTTACTTAAATTAAAAGACCTTGTTGAATAATTCATAGGATAGAAAGAATTATCTGCTAATTGAAATCTTATTAATGTTTCTCCATAGACTGTATCTTTTTGAGCATCATTTAATGGGATCATATCTCCAGCTAAACTTATATCAGATATCCCAGAAAGTTCAGAAGATTTATTTGAACCTCTTATGTAAAATCCGTCTATTGAAAATCTCCCATTATTTCTGAAAGTTATATTCAATATTTTAGTCGCTTCTTCATATGTTATTTTGCTTATACTCAAAGAAACACCATCAGGACAATCTAAGGTTTCTTTTGGAACATAAGTCTTCATCCATGTATAAACTATTATACTTAAACCAATTGAAATTCCAATTAATAAAACATAACTTACTATTATACTTAAACCTCTCTTATTTTTTAAGTCACCTTCTTTTTTCATATATATTTCATACATTTTATATTTATATACTTTATCTTAATCTAAGGGATATATACTTTTCCACCGTCATTATCATATCTCCAGATTAAATAATAAAAATTATCTCCTTCATTTATCGTAAATTCTTTAGTGTAACTATCTCCTAACTTTAATTTTATTGGGTTTGTAAAAGTTGAAAGATAAAAAGTTTCCATTTTTCCATCTAACCAATTTGTGCTATCTTCACAATTCCCTGTTAAATTTAAACATATTTCTTCTTGAGTTATTTCTTTGTAATATAAAAAGCTTAAATTTGCACTTTCCCCGTTTTTTCTTCCAAATATAAAATAATAATTATTTTTTTCTTGTATATAATCCACATATTTTTTTGCAAAATCTCTTGAAAGATTTCTCATTTGTTCATCAGTTAAACTATCATATTCTCCTTCTTTAATCAAATAACCACTTTCTATATACAACTCTTTTGATAAATCTTCTATCTTTGTTAAATCTTTTTTTTCAATAACTTTGTTTGAAACACTAATAAGAGTAGTTGTAACAACGATAATAACTATTGCAGCAATAAGAAAAAATTGTCCTCTTTTATTCACTCTTTTATTCATAAAATAATAAACTTTTTTTATATTTATTAATCTTTCTCATTTGATATACCTTTAATATTCTCGCAGATATTTAATATTTATATAATAATTTACAATAAAAGAATAATCAAAATTCCAAAACTATTCAATAAAAAACCTAACATTAAAAGTATTTTTTCTTTTATCTCAGTTATCCCACCTAAAAGAATTAATCCTACCTCATCAGGCAAAGGAGAAGCAAGGATTATGCCTGCAAATATGTAAGTAAGATAAATCTTTATCTGTTTAGAAATTATTTTTTCTGAAAATCTTTTTATTTTTAAATTAAATTTTTCTTTACCTAACTTCTTAAATTCATCCTTAAAAGATATTTTTATAAATCTAAATATTAATAAATCCGAAAGCATAGCGCCAAATCCACCAATAATTGCTGATAAGATTATATTTTGTTTTTCAATGACTAAAAAAAATCCTGTTGCAATTGGTGCTGTGAACCCAAAAGAGAATAACATCCCTGAAATAAAAACACCAATATACCCCAGACTCCCTAAATTTTTGATAAAATTAGAGATTTCCTGTTTAGAAAAAAGCCAATATGAAAAAATTATAATTAATATCAAAAGAAATAATTTTGGATATTTTATTTTAAATTTCTTTTTTATTTCCATATTAATCTTTTCTCATCTTTTTTCTTTTTAAAAATTTTGAAATTTCAAAAATAATAAAAATAGAAGAAGAACTTAAAAAAAGGATTAATAACTCAAAAAAAGAAATAGAAGTTAATCCCAATATCTTAGAAAGAGGAGTGTAAAGAGCTGTCATTTGTAAAAGGAGCATGATTAACAAAGAATAAATTAAAATTTTATTTGAGAAAAGACCTCCTATCTCCCTCATAGTTTTGTCTTCACTTCTACATGAGAGGATTATAAATGCTTCACTAAAAACTAAGGAGGTAAAAACTAATGCTCTTGATTTATCTAAATCAGTTTGATAATAAACAACAAAAAATAAGAATGCAATAAATGTACTCAAAATTCCAGAAATAAAAATAAAACTTGAAATTTTACTCATTATATTCTCATTAAAATCTGATGGCTTTTTTTCCATAATCCCTTTTTCTTCCTTTTCAAAACCTAAGGATAATATTGGTATAGAATCAGTAATCAAATTCATCCATAAGATAGATAAGGGTAAGAAAGGGAGAGGTAAATTAAAGAGCATTGTAATCACTACCAAAAATAATTCTCCAACATTTGCAGATAAAGAGGCCTTAATTGATTTTTTTAGATTTTCATAAGAGCGCCTTCCTTCTTTAACTGCTTGAACAATACTCTTAAAATTATCATCTAAAAGGACTATATCTGAAACCTCTCGTGTTATCTCTGTTCCTCTAATGCCCATTGCAATACCAATATCTGCTTCTTTTATAGCTAAGATATCATTAACTCCATCCCCTGTTACAGCGACAATTTCTCCCTCATTTTTTAAAGATTTTATTATTCTAAATTTTATTTCAGGGTTTATTCTAGCAAAAATTGTTTTTTCTTTAACAATTTTTGAAAATTCTTTGTCTGAAAGATTTTCTAATTTTTTTCCCTCTATAGAATTATCATCAAGCCCAATCATTTTTGCAATTGCCTTAGCAGTTAATTCTGAATCTCCTGTAATCATCTTTATTTTTATTCTTGCCTTTTTACATTCCTCTATAGTCTTTTTTATTTCTTCTCTAGGTTTATCAATCATTCCTTGAAATCCTAAAAATATCAAATTATTCTCAGCATACCCTTGACTAAAATTTTTTGGAACAATCTTGAATGCAAATGCTAAAACTCTTAATGCTTCAGATGACAATTTTTGATATTCTTTAATTAGTTCTTTTCTTCTTTTTTCATTGATTATTCTTATTTTTCCATCAACCATTTCTTTAGAACATCTTTTTAACAATATATCGGGAGCACCTTTTGAATAGCAGACAAAATTATTATCTACTTTCCTTATAATTGACATCATTTTTCTATCAGAAGAAAAAGCATACTCTTTTATCTTAGGATACTTTTCTGTTAATTCTTTTTTCTTTATCTCAAAATTATAAGCAAATTTTATTAAAGCCTCTTCTGTAGGGTCACCAAAAACTTTTATTTCTTTATCTTTAATTTGTTCTTCAGCACTATTACATAAAACACCAGTTTCGATTAATTTTTTTATAGTTTCTTCTTTACCCAAATTTAGTCTTTTATTATTCATTAAGAGAACATTTTTATCTACATCAACTTCTTTATTGTCATAATAAACTTTAACAACAGAAATTTTTTCTTCTGTTAATGTTCCTGTTTTATCTGTGCATATAACTGTTGTTCTTCCTAATGTTTCAGCAGATGATAATTTTTTAACTAAAGCTTTTTGTTTTTGCATTCTTTTTATTGTTAAAGCTAAAATTATTGAAATCACAGCAGGTAAACCCTCAGGAATAACACTAATCGCTAAAGAGATAGAAGTTAAGATTAATTCAAAAAAATCTCTTTTTTGAAATATCCCAAATAAGACTAAAATAAAACTAATCCCTAAAACAATTATAGAAATTATTTTTGAAAGTTCATTAATCTTTTTTTGTAATGGAGAATCTTCTTCTTTTATTTTTTGTATTTCTTCTGCTATTTTTCCAAATTCTGTGTTCATTCCAGTAGTTATTACAATGCCTTTTCCATTCCCTCCAACAACATGGGTTCCAGAGTAAACCATATTTCTTCTTTCAGTTAAAATTAAATCCTCTTTTAATAATTCTGAAATTTTTTCTTGAGGAAAACTCTCTCCTGTTAAAACTGATTCATTTAACAAAAGATTATTACTTTCGATTATTCTTGAATCTCCTGTTATTTTGTCCCCTTCTGAAATAATTAAAACATCACCAGGAACAAGCTCATCTGAAGGAATTTCTTCTACTTTATTTTCTCTTATAACCCTAACTTTAGGAACCAATAATTTTTTTAATTCAGAAATTATTTTTTCTGCTTTATATTCTTGAAAAAATCCAATAAAAGCGTTAGTTAAAACTATTATTAAAATTAAAATTGCATCTAAATAGTGTTTAATAATGAGAGAGAAAAGAGAAGCCACTAATAAGATTATTATGAAAACTGATTTAAATTGATTTAAGAAAATTTTTAAGATGCTTCTTTCTGAAATTTTTTTTATTTCATTTTTCCCATGAATTTTTAACCTTTTTGCAGCTTCTTTGTGGGATATACCTTCGTGAGAAGTTTTTAAAATTTCAAAAATTTCTTTTTTTTCTAAACTATGCCATAAATGATTTTTTTTGACTTTTTCAGTATAATAAGTGATTTCCTCTTTTTTATCAATCATTTTTTTGATATTTTTTTCAATTTTAAAAATATTTTAATAATATAAAAGTGTAGACTCGAAGGTTTGCTTGCAGAAAACCAAAAAGCTACCCTTATTCTTTCTCGGTCCTGTGACCTGCTAAGCACCTTAACAAATGTTTAGGGCTGCTCCGATCAAGGCCTGACCCGTTTCGCATCTGCAAGATCAAAGCAGACAGAACTTCAACGTCCGAATAAGGACTTTTTGACATTCCACTCACTCGCCTTCTTGCAGTCTGCCTAAGCCCATTTGCAAATAGCGGAGGGCTAGCCCGCTGACCTAGTCTACAAATTATTAAGAAATTTAGCTTATTTAAGACTTTGGATTTAATATTAATACTTTTTATTTATTACTTATAACTTTTAATTGCCTTCAATAGTTATATTTGAAATAATTTTTTGTGGACAAGAGTTTTTCACACAAGATAAGTTATATTCTATGTAATTATCTCCTTCAAAGAGGGTAAAATATTTTCCATTAGGATTTTCTGAAGTGCTACTTACTAAACTATTCTTTGTTCCATTAGGTAATATTTGAGTGATTATAACAGTGCAATCTTCTTTATAATCAGAACATTCAGAATCAAGATTTGTTTTATTTACCTTCACACTTAAATGAGCAGATAAATCTTTGCTTAAATTGCTTATTTTCATTATTGTTGAATTACTCGCTGAATTAGAAGAACTATCCAAAACAAGATTTTCATTAAATTGTTGTGAAATAGAGTATGTGGCTTTCTCTCCACCAATGACATTACTTGTTATTGTTCGATTATAATAAAAAAATATCCAAGCAGAATCAACAACTCCTAAAAGGATTATTAAAATAAATAAAAGAGTTTTCTCTCTCTTAAATTTCATCTAAAATCAAATAATCTGAATTTTAAATATTTTTTCATTAAACAATCTTCCATAAAACAAGATTATTATTTAGATCTCTTAAAAATAAAGTATCTCCTGTAGAAGTCCAGACATAACTTTCATTATTCCAATATAAAGTGTAATTATCATTTTTATTTTCATACTCTTTATTTTCTATTTCACTAATATTTTTATTTCTAACAACTACACTTAAACTTTTATTTTTCTCTAAAATAAAATAAGGAAAAACAAATTTCTTTCTACCTTCATCTTTTATTGTCCAGCCTGTTAAGTTACAAGAGAAATCACATCTGTTATAAAAAATAGCAGTTTGGGATTTTACACTTAAATTTTTTAATTCAATACACTTTGCGCATCTATCCTTGGATTTTTCGCATAAATTTTTATTTTCTTCTATGCATTCTTGCCAAGCATCTCTTAATTCTTTTTCATATCTTTTCTCATTTAAAATATATACATTTGCAAAACCTCTTTTAACCATTTCAATATTAATATTTCTACCTTCTAAAAAAATAAAAGCTAATTCTCTTTTATATTTGTCATATTTTCCTCTTCCGTATTCAACTTTAACAGTTTTATTCAAAAGAGTTTTATTCAAGAATTCTTTTGCTTCTTGATAATATTTTTCATTTTTTTCAGGAGTATTTATTCCTAAAAGTCTTGTGCTTTGATTATTAATGATTATTGTATCTCCATCAACAATTCTTTGAACAACACCTGTTTTTGATTCTATAAAAAAACCTGTTAATTTTTCATCAAGAAATTTATAATTTATTATCAAAAGAAGAAAAACAAGAAAGATAAGAATAATTTTTTCTTTAACATCTTTTTTATTAATTCTCATAAAATTATTCATCAAAAATAAAGGATTAAAGATTATTTATTTCTTTTTTATTTTTTTCTTATCAAATTTTAAAAAGTTCTTTAATCTATTAAAAGAATCTTTATTTTTGTCATCTTTTGTTAAGATTAATAAAATACTTGGAACAATTGTCAAAGAAGCTAACATACAAAATAAAATCCCATAACTCAAAATATTTCCTATTTCTTTCATCATGCTTAATTCTCCAAGACCCATTGCTTTAAAACCTATAAGACAAGAAATTGTTGTTATTAAGATAGGAGAGATAACTCCATTTAATGTGTTTTCCATAGCTTTTGTCTTTTTATTTGATTTTTTTTCATAATTAAATCTTGAAATTATTTGTATACCAAAATCAATTCCTATTCCCATGATCATAGAAATTGTGCCACTTGTCATTGTAGATAAGCCAATGTTCATTAATCCTAAAAAGCCTGTTGTCCATATAACACCAAAGATAATTGTTGTTAAAGGCGTAAAAACATATTTTACTTTTTTGAACATCAAAAATAGTACTAAAACAATTAAAATCATGGAAAAACTTGAAGTTTTTGCAATAGAAGGTCCAATTTCATTAAGAACAGCTTGTTGAGCGAATATATCTCCTGCTAAATCAACTTTTATTCCAGAGGGTTTTTCAAAATTTTTTATAACATTATCTATTATATCTGTTGCATCTTTAGAAGAAACATCCTCATTAAATGAAAGAGTTATCAAAGCCATTGATTCATCTTTTGAAATAATCTGAGAACTTAAAGAAGATTTACAGACTTGTTTTACTTTTAAAATATCATTAGGAATCATATTATAAATAGAATAGGCTATATTTCCTATACCATTAACAGAATTTATTTCAGGAATGTTTTTTAATGAATCTTCTATTTTTTTTGAATACTTAATTAATTCTGGATCACAAACAGATTTTATCTCATTTGAATTTTTATAAGAATTGTCTATTGTTAAAACAATCATACCTGAGTTACTATTCCCAAAATCTTCTGAAATCATATTAAAAGATTTTATAACTTCATAATTTTGAGGAAGCATATCTTTATAATCTACATTTTTATTTTTGATAAGAGAATTTCCAAATATCATTAAAATTGTGAATAAGATAAAAACTATAAGAATCAATAAAGGTTTATTGCTTACTAATTTTGCATATTTATCTATTATTTTTTTTATCATTCTTATCTAATTCCCTCCTTTTTTTATGTAGTTCTTTCTTTTTTGTTAAATTTGAATGTAATTTTTCAGTAGACCAATGTTCAAATCTTTCTTCTAAAATTATTAAAGAAGGGTTTACAATTATTGCAGAGATTATAGAACAGCTTATTCCTAATGCTAATGACAAACCTAAATCTCTTAACATTGGCATTGGTGTTAAACTTAAGGCTAAAAATCCTGCAATTGTTGTTGTTCCACTTCCTAAAATAGAATTTCCTATTTCATTTACTGTTATCTTTATAGATTCAGACGAACTATTTTTCTCTCTTTCTTCTTTATACCTTGAAACAATAAAAATTCCATATTCAACACCTAATCCTAAAACCATTGCGCCAACACCAACTGTTGCTACTGACAATTTGATATTAAGAAATCCTGTTATCCCTAATGTCCATATTAATCCAAATAATAATGGAGAAAAAACAAGTATAGATTTTGTAAAAGATTTTTGTAGTATTATTAAAAGAATAAAAATAATGAGAGCAGCTAAACTTAAAGTGAATAAAGCATCTTTAACTAATAAATTTAATATCATTATCCTTATTTGAGGTGTTCCTGTAACATAAACTTTGATTCCTTCAGGGTTCTTTAAATTTGAAAGTATCTCTTTTATTTTTGAATCAATTTCATTAACACTCTTCTCTCCACCACCCAAATCAGAAGAAATCATGACTAATGTTGAAGAATAATCTTTATTAAAGAAATTATTAGAATAAGGCATATTTGAAAGGATAAGTTTTGATTGTTCTAATGTTTTTGGAATATTTGTAGAATTAAAAAACATTCCAATAGAACTAACCTTGGAAACTATTTCTTCTTTTTCTAATTTATTTTGTAAATCAGTTACAAAACTAATAACTCTTGGGTCTCTTATATCATAAACATCATCTTTATTTTTATTCTCTATTTTTATTAAAATTAAAGTCG
>CAYQJI010000006.1:40852-42426 GCA_964417865.1 Candidatus Woesearchaeota archaeon | reverse complement strand
AATAAAAATATTTAAAATAATTTTTTATTAAAAAATAATGAATGAGGATAATCCTGATAAAGATAATCCTAACGAAGATAACTTTTCTAATGATAATTCAATTTATTATAAGATAGTTAATATGAATTTAAATGAATTAATGTTATATTCAAAAAAAGAGAACTTTAAAATTGCTTCTTTAGAAGACATAGTCCTTTTAAGAGTTGCAGAAAATAAAAAGTCTAGATTTATAATAACAAAAGATAGGGAATTAGTTAAAGAAGATTCTATATTTGATTATGGCCCTTATTTAACACGAGATTCTATTATTATGTTTAAGGATGAAAAAGATATAAAGATAAAAATTTTTAGAAATAGAAGATTTCCTTTTGCTGAAACAAAAATTTTTTATATACCATATCGAGGAGTTTTTATAGTTGAAAATTATATGCAAAATAAAAAAAGTTTAGCCTGGCAATTAAATTTTGATATGATAAATAAATTATTAAACTATCCCATAACAAGATTTTCAGGGGATATTGGAGAAAAAATTGGTATTTCTCAAATTTTTTGCAATCCAACATTATATTATTTAATGACTTCTGGGGATTCTAATCTTTTGAATGAATATGCTAATCTTTTAGAAAATTCAAATAAAAAATATATAAGGATTGTTCCAGAAGAAAAAGAAAATATCCAAAATAGCCCTATAATCAAAAATATTTTTTATGGGATATCAGATAAATTTAATGGAATGGAAATTTATTGTGATGAAATTAATAAAAAAGATAAGTATTATGCTGTTCTCTTAAAAAATTTAAAAGAAGTTAATAAAAACAATTTGCAAAAAGAATAAAATTGAATAATTATCCTAATATTATTAAAGAGATTATGAATATTAATAGACAAGAAGATAAAACAATAAGTTTGATGGACTAATAGATATAGTAAGAGATAACATGTTAAGATTAAATTAATAGAATAAATTTTGATATAAATAAAGTTGGTTAAAAGTTAAAACAATATAAAATCTTCTTAAAGATCATCAAATTTGCTCTTTTTTGTTTCTTCTGTTCTTACAATTTCTTCTTTTTGTATCTTAGCAAAAGAAGGTGTAACAATCAAAGTATTTTCTCCAAATCCTGCTATATTTCCTTCAAGAGCATCAACTGTCTTTTTTATTTTAGCAACAGCTCTTTTTAGTTCAATCGGGTCTTTACTTCTTAAAGTTTTAATGTCTATAACCCCAATTGTGTATCCCTCTCTTAAAATGTTTAAGATTTGGGTAACATCATCATATTTTTTTAAAACAAAAAGTTTGACTAATACTTTAGAATCGTCTTCTTTTTTAGAAGATAAGTCAATTTCAAGATAATCCTCTGTATTAGATGAATTTCCCGAAAAAGCTTTCTTTAATTTGTTGAATACCATAATAAATTAAAATTTAATCTATTTATAAAGATTTCTAAATTAAAAAATATGGATTATTCTAATTTTTAGAAGAATTCACGACGATGTTTAATTTATAAAAAAATTATCGACGATTAAAAAATAATAAAAAATTGATTTAGTTTAAGTTTAAATTAATCAATTTA
>CAYQJI010000006.1:38811-40812 GCA_964417865.1 Candidatus Woesearchaeota archaeon | reverse complement strand
CAGTTCTAGGTTTATAAAAAATCTTGCTACCACAATAAGGACAAACAAATCTCTTGTCTAAATCGTTAGTATTTATTTTTTTACCACATTTAAAGCATTTGTATACAACCATATTATTTTTTGTTTTTATCTATTTAATTATTTTTTGTTTATGATTATTTATAATTTTAATTATTAATTTTTATTTTAATTACTTTTTAATTATTGGTTTTCTAAATAAAAAACATCAGATGTGAATTTTTTATCACATTTCTTACAATACCATATCCCTTTTGAAAGTCTTTTGACTCCTAATTTTCCGCAATAAGGGCATTTTTGTTTTTTTCTTTGTTTTTCTTCTAAGTTTGTTAGTTTAGTTCTCACTGATCTACCATATCTTACTCCTAATCTTCCTGCTGCTTTTACTTTTTTTGTTTTTGATGGCATTTTTATTATTTATCCTTTTTATGTATTTTATTGAGTTATAAAATTTTTATCTTTATTTTATATTTTGTAATTTTATTGTTTTTATATGGGGCTGCCCGGATTTGAACCGGGGTCGTCAGGTCCCAAACCTGAAAGGCTACCAGGCTACCCCACAGCCCCATGATAAATGGAGCAAGATTTTATTTATAAATTATTCTCATCTTCTTTATTTTAAATTATTGAAGAGTAAATAACCTTATTTTTGATATTTTACTTTTTTTTCTTTGGTTGTTCTGCTGTTTTTGATTCAGTTGTTTTTGAAGTTGGTGTAGTTGCAGCAGTTGATGTAGCTGTTGTTGCTTTTGCTGCATCAACAGTTGCTTGTGCAGAAGCTAAAGCTGCTTGTTCTTGCTTTAATAATTTATCTTGCTCTCTTGATAATTTTTCAAAATAATCTTTCAATTGTTTTTTCTTTTCTTCTGATGTCTTTGTTCTCTCTTCTTTAATCTCTTTATTATATTTTCCTTCATCAATTTCTTTTTCTATTTGAGATGCAGGTTTATTCTCTATTAAAATTCCTAAACTTACGCAAGTTCCTACTACTGTCTTAACAGCTGATTTTAAATCTTTAGACAACAAATTTTGATATTTTGATTTTGCTACAGAAATGATTTGTTCTATAGAAGCGTTTCCAACATTCATTCTTTTCTGTTTTCCAGAACCTTTTTCTATTCCTAACTCTCTTTTTATTAATTCAGATGTTGGGGGTGAAAAAACTTTAACATCAAAACCCTTAGTAGTAAAATCTATATTAATTTCTACAGGAACTTTTAATCCTTGGAATTCTTTTGTTGCGTCATTAACTTTTTGTATTACCTGATTTATTGGGATTCCAACAGGGCCAAGTTTTTGGCTTAAAGCTGGACCTGGCTTCATTGCTCCACCATCAACTAATAATTTAATTTGCATTTTGTGTTTCTCCTGATTCTTCTGAATCTCTTCTTATTACTCTAACATTATCTAGTTTAACTGTAACTGGCAATGGAACTACTGCTCCAAGCAAGCTTACTACTACTTCTTCTTTCTGTTTGTCTATTCTTAAAACTTTTGCTTTTTCTTTTTTGAATGGTTCTGCAATTAATTCAACAATATCCCCTTCTTTAATAGAAATTGTTGTTACAGAAGGTTCAATCATATTTTTTATTTCTTCATAAGTTAAAGTTTTTCCAATAATCCCTTTAACATAAGGAAGATTATAAGAAGCTTCTTCAGCTGATTCTCTATCTTCAGATTCTAAAAGAATATATCCTCTTAATCCATGAGGTCTTAAAACAGAAAAAACATTTAATTGTTTTTTTTCTGCTCTCTCTGCAATTAAATCAACTGTTTTGTCTTCTTTATTTGTTGTTACTTTCACAATAAATATCATTTTGTCTTCTTTATGTTTTATGTTTATTTTTTATTTTATTTAGCTCCGTCTAAGTATTAATATCTTAGAAAGATATATTTTAAGAGAAAATTGAGTTTATAAATCTTACTTTTAAATAAGCTATTACCTTATTATTTATAAATCAAATTAATTTTAAAAAAATTTAA
>CAYQJI010000006.1:3816-38799 GCA_964417865.1 Candidatus Woesearchaeota archaeon | reverse complement strand
GGCCAAAATACTTTTCATAATCAAAATCTTTTAGCTTGATAATTTTCTTTTTTATTAAATTTTTAATTTCATCCTCTTCATTTTTTAGATTATCTATCAAAAATTTAATTGTTTCACATATCATCTCATTCCCTTCATCAGGCCATAAATTTGAATAATTCCAATAAAGACATCTTCCACCACATAAATCTAAATAAGAACAATTAAGACATTTTCCTTTTATTTCAAATTTTTTTAAGTTGTTTGGTAAAGAAAATTTTATTGAACCTGCTTCAAAATCTTTAATGCAGGTCATTATTGGACAAGCTATAATTTTTCCAGATTGGGTTATAGCATATCCTTCATAACCCGCTCCACATCTAAGTTTTGTTTTTTTATTTTTTAATATATCTTGCATTATTCCTAAAAAAGGATAAATCTTAAGGACATTACCTTTTTCCATCTCTTTAATCCAAAAGTCAATTAATTTTTTTATAGATTTATTATAAATCTTTACAAAATTTTTGAATTTTTGTTTATTAAAATCAAATTTATAAAATCCAGCATCAATCTGCCAATGAATAGAAGAAAAACCTGATTTTATCAATGATAACACTTGTTCATAAATATCAGGGAATTCTTGACTTATTGTCATTCTTGCAATTATCTCTCCTTTATATCCAAGTTTTTTTATTTTTGCAATATTTTTCATAATTAATTCGTAGGTTCCTTCTCCCCTATTATAATCTGTTCTCTCTTTTGTTCCATCAAGTGAAACAAGAATTTTATCAATTTTTTTAAAATAGTTTATAGGTATGTTGTTCAAGAGTTTTCCATTAGTCTGCATTCTAAATTTTACTTTATTCTCCTCAAAAGAATCAATTATTTTTTCAATTTTTTTTGTCTCTAAAAGAGGTTCTCCTCCATAAAAAATTATTACAGGATTTTTATCTTTTTGAATAAAATTTTTTAAATCCCTTAATAAATTAAGATCAAATTTTTCTTTTTCTGAAAAATCAAATTTAAATTTTTTATTTAAACCATTATCAAATTCTTTCATTGATTTTTCATAGCAATATTTACATTGAGAATTACAATATTCTGTTAAAATAAGATGATAATGCATAATTAATTTATTATTAATCTTTATATTAATCTATGTTTATTATTTAAAAAAGATATGAACAACATTTCCAACAATAAACCCAATAAATCCTATAACAAGGATGCCTAAAGCTGAAACTTTTGCCACTGTTAAAAATTCTTCTTTAGTTGGCTTTTTTAAAACAGCCCAGACCCTTTTACATTTTTCAATAAAAGATTTTAATGAGGATAATATTTTCATAGATTAAATAAAAAAGTATAGTTTTTAAGGTTTTTTAAAAGACAAAGTTATCAAATTTATTAATTAACACATTCCATCTAAAACTTCTTGTAAACTTAAGATATTTTCTAATCCCCCAATTAATCTTAAATCTAATCTTTCCATACTTTCTTTAAAATAAAATTCTTTATTTTTATTGTCTTTATCATATTTTAAAATGACTTCTCTCTCTATTGGACCATTACCTCTATCTATTTTTATTAAAAATTCAGAATCAATAGGATAAGAGTTTATTATTTTATAATACTCTTTAGGTTTCATAATAAAATATAATGAAAAATATTTTTAAGGATTTATATACAAAAAAATAATTCTTAAAATATATTAAGATATATTATATAATTAATTAAACAAGGCAATTAAAAGAGGTTAAACAAGATATAAAAATCATTCAAAAAAGTCTATTCCAAGTTCGTCTTCAATTTCCTTATGTTTTAAATCAGTTAAATTATCGTCTTGATTTCCGATTATTTGAGAACTTTTAACTCCTGTAACAACAAGTAAAACTCTTATTGATTTATCCATATCATCTGAAATTTGAGCTCCCCAAATTAACTTTGCATCTTTGCTTAATTGATTTCCAACAGCTTCAATTATATTTTTACATTCATCAAGGGTCATAGAAGGACCTCCTATAATATTAACTAAAGCGCCTGTTGCTCCTGAGATATCAACATCTAATAAGGGATTTTTTATTGCTTTGTCTACAGCTTCTATAGCTCTTTCTCCAGAATCAGACTCCCCTAAACCTATAAGAGAAACACCTCCGTCTTCCATTACTGCTTTTATATCTGCAAAATCTAAATTAACAAGACCTGTTGTTGTCACAAGTTCAGTTATTCCTTTTACAGCATTAGTAAGAATCTCGTCTGCTATTTTAAATGCAGTGTGTAAGGGAAGATCAGGAGCAAGTTCTAATAATTTGTCATTAGGAATTACAATCAATGTATCAACAACAGATTGCATCCTATCTAAACCTTCCATTGCATTTTCTATTCTCTTTTTTCCTTCAATTGTAAATGGAAGGGTTATTACTCCAATAGTTAAAGAACCTTGTTTTTTTGCTAATTCAGCAATGTATGGTGCTGCTCCTGTACCTGTTCCACCACCCATACCACAAGTAATAAAAATCATGTCTGAATTTGCTATTTTCTTTTTAATCTCTGACTCTGATTCTTTTGCTGCTTCTTCACCAATCTTCGGATTGCTTCCTGCACCTAAACCTTGAGTTAAATCTCTTCCTATAAGAATTTTTTGATCAGCATTAGCATAAAGTAAGTCTTGAGCATCAGTATTTACTGCAATTAATTCTCCTCCCTTAATACCTATTTCTCTCATTCTACTTAAAGAATTATTACCTGCTCCCCCAACACCTATAACTTTTATTTTAGCAGATTGCTTTTTTATTAATTCTTCAAGCTCTTTATCAATTTCTAATATTTCATTAGAAACTTCAGTGTTATCATACCTTTTTTTAGAAATTTCTGCCATATCTAATAAAAATATTCTCTGTTTATAAGAATTACTGTTTTATAAAAGAGATTAAAAAAATTGGTTTTTGGTTTATTGAAAGTATATTAATAGATTATTCATAAAGAATCTATAGAATAATAAAAGAGCTAAATTTGGTAATAAAAATTAAATTATTTAAATTTGAAATATTTAAGTTTTTGAAATTGAAGAATCTGATTCTTGATTTGATTCTTTAACTTCTAATTCTAAATCAAGAAGTTCTTTAAATTTATCTTTAAAGATTAGAACAAAGTTTAATAATTCTTTCTCTGCATATATTGTTATTTTTTTATTCTCTAAAGAATATTTTAAATCTTTTTTGAAGAAGAGAGATATAAGAGCTTTTATTTTTTCATTTAAATCATCAACTTTCCTCAAAACTTTAACAGTATATTCTACATATTTCCCTGCTAAAGGGTGATTAAAATCAATTACAACTCTTCCTCCAGAATAAGATAAAACTTTTGCAATTCTTCCATCAAGATTAAAAACAGAACCTGGTGTTGGATTTAAATTTTGAGAAAGAAAAATTTTTGAAGGAACGACTTGTACGAGTGAAGGATTTCTTAAACCAAATGCATTTTCAGGGTGTAATTCAATGTTATATTCACCTACCTTTTTCCCTATCAAAAAATCTTCAACTCCTTTTAAAAAAATTCCTTCTCCAAGACAGATTATGATAGGTTTTGCTTCTTCTTTAGGATTAAGTTTTTCTAATTCCTCTTTTATATTAGAATCAAATACTTGCCCATCCTTTATTCTTCCTGTGAATTCTATCTCAACGAAATCTTTTTTTTCTAAAAACATAAAAATAAGAGGAGTGAAAATGTTTATAAATGTATTTTTTTTGAATAAGATATGGTCTTTAAGATAATCAATGCAACAGAGGCAAAAGTTGGAACAAATATAGTTATCGATGGTGAGCCCTGTACTGTAAAAAAAATAGATATAAGCAAAACAGGAAAACATGGACATAGTAAAGCAAGAATTGAGGCAGTGGGAATGATTTCTGAACAAAAAAAAGTTTTTGTCATTCCTGGACATGATAGATTAGAAGTTCCAAATGTAGAAAAAAGAAAAGGTCAAGTTTTATCTATCTCTGAAGATAAAGCTACATTAATGGATTTAGAGTCATTTGAAACATTAGAATTAAATTGCCCTGAAGAGTTAAAAGGAGAAATAAAAGAGAATTCAAATGTTGAATATTGGGATATTGAAGGACAAAAAATAATAAAAAGGAGTATTTAAATGGTAAAGATAGCAGAAGCAACAAACAGACTTTTCAAAAATGTCTTTGTATGTAAAAATTGTAAAACAAAAGTTAGAGCAGACCCTCAAAGAGTTTTAAAAGGATTAGTGAAATGTAGAAAATGCAAAAAAAGAGCATTTAGACCTTTAAGAAAAAAATAAAATAGTATAAATTAAAATAAAAAATGAATTTTATAATATATGATTTAATATTCTTATTTGTTTTTTTGTTGGTAGTGTCAATTTTTCTTTATAAAAATAAAAAAAATGTAAAAAAAGAGGGTATCCTCTTATTATATAGAACCAAAATTGGAGTAAACTTAATAAAAAAATTTGGGGACAAACATAAAAAATTATTAAATGTATTAAGTTATGTTTCTGTTATAACAGGAATTATTTTAATGATAAGTTCTCTTCTCTTGTTTTTTAGTGTTTTAAAAACATATATTTTTGATAAAGCATTAATAAGCCAAATAAAAGTTCCTCCTGTAATGCCTTTACTACCTTATATTCCTCAGTTATTCAAAATGCCTAATATTCCCTCATTTTATTTTAGCTATTGGATTATTTCTTTAGCAATTGTAGCTATAACTCATGAGTTTAGTCATGGAATTTTTGCAATAAATAAAGGGATAAAAATAAAAAATACTGGTTTTGGATTTTTCCCATTCTTTTTTCCTGTATTTTTAGCTGCATTTGTTGAAATCGATGAAAAAAAGATGGAAAGAAAAAAAATTTTTAATCAACTTTCTGTTTTGTCTGCAGGAACCTTTTCAAATATAATTCTTGGAATAATATTCTTGATAATTTTAGCAATTTATTTCAGTTTTGCATTTATCCCCTCTGGGGTGAATTTTGATAGTTATAGTTTAACTATTATTAATAGCTCTCAGATTCAAGGAGTCAATAATATCAGTTTGATATCTCATGATTGGGATAATATTTTAAGTTTGGTAAATAATCAAAGTTGGAATAGGATTAAATTAGATAATAATAAAACTTATCTGATTGATTATAAAAATTTTGTCGCTCAAGAAAAAAATTACGAAAAAGGACAGATAATAGTCTATGAAGATTTAGATGCAATCAACCAAAATATAACTGGGACTATAATAAAGATTAATGGTATAAATATAAGAAACGTGGAAGATTTAGCAGAAGTACTCTCTAAATACGAGGAGGGGGACAAAATAATTGTAACAACATTTCAAGATTCTTATGATAGAGATTATCAAGTTACATTAAAAAATAATTCCTTGAATAATCCAAGTATAGGGATAGGTATTTTTCAAAATAAAAAATCATGGGTTGGTAATGCGATTAGTTCTATTTTCCCTTTTAAAGAATCTAATGTATATTATAAAACAAAAGGAGAATATTCTGAATTCTTTTATTATCTTTTATGGTGGATTGTTTTAATAAATTTTAGTGTTGCAATTTTAAACATGCTTCCTGCAGGAATTTTTGATGGAGGAAGATTCTTTTATTTAATATGTTTATATTTTACTAAAGACAAAAAAAAATCTGAAAAAATTTTCAAAATAATGACTTTTGTATTATTATTTGGTTTATTCTTGATGATGACTTCATGGTTAATTAATGCTATTTTATAAATTTTTAAAAATAATAAAATGAAAGAAAGAGATAAGGGGGAGAAAAAAGAATTAATACCTGAAAAAGTAAAAAATATTCTAAAAAAACAGCATTATTCTATTGTTGGAAGGCATTCTGCAGTAGAAATTTGTAGATGGACAAAAAAATCCTTGAAAAATGAAGGAGTTTGTTATAAAGAAAAATTTTATGGTATAAAATCTCATTTGTGTTGTCAAATGACTCCTGCTGTAATGTGGTGTCCTAATCGATGTATTCATTGTTGGAGAGCTATAGAAAACACAATTGATAGTGAATTAGGAAATGATATTGATTCTCCAAAAGAGATAATTGATGGATGTATTCAAGCTCAAAGAAAATTATTAATCGGTTTTAAGATTGATAAGAACTCAAACAAAAAACAAATGAGTAAGGCGGATATGAAAAAATATCAAGAATCTCAAGAGCCTATGCAGTTTGCTATATCCCTTTCAGGAGAACCTTTAGTCTATAAAAATATTGGGGGATTGGTAGAAGAGTTAAGAAAAAGAGGGAAAACTAGTTTTATTGTTACAAATGGCCTTTATCCTAAAAAGATAAAAGAGATGATAGAAAAAAATCAGTTACCAACACAATTGTATATTTCTGTTAATAGTCCTAATAAAGAAATCTATCAACCTTTTCATAGAAGTAGCAAAAAAGATGCTTGGGAAAGATTAAACAAAAGTTTAGAGTTGATGGCAAAAATTAAAGCAAAAACAAGAACAGTTTTTAGAATGAATCTTGTTTTAAATTTGAATATGATTCATCCTGAGCAATATGTTGAATTAATCAAAAAAGCAGACCCAATGTTCATAGAGTTAAAGGGGTTTATGAGTGTAGGATATGCAAGAAATAGATTAGGGTATGATAGAATGCCTTTTCATAAGGATATTGTTAAATTCTCAGAAGAACTCTTAAAATTTCTTCCAGATTATAAGTTTTTAGATGAAGATAAAAAAAGTAGAGTTGTTTTATTAGGAAAAAATAAAAGAGATATGAAAATAAAGAAAAGCCAAATTTAATTGATTCAATCAGAAAATAGTAATTCTGGGTCTAAAGAGGAGTATAATTCATCAACTAATCTTAAGTGATATTTATTTGGATTATCTAAAGGGAGTTTTTTTGAAAAATAACCATTACATCTGACAACTTCTTCTCTAATAGTTTCATAATAAACCCTTTCAGAAAATGATAATTCTTTGACTAGGGAAGGATCTTTAATATATGCTTCTCTTTCTTCAAAAGGAATTTCTCTCTCTTTTGTTTTATCTAAAATTTTTCTCATAGATCCAAGGAAAATTTATTGTTTATAAATGTTTCTTAAAAAATTTAATAAAAATTTATGTATATTTTAAATTTAAAAGAATTTTTAAAGAATAAAAACAAGAAGGATATATGGATTTAAAGAAAAAAAAATTTATAAAAGAGATGGATAAAAAGAAAATCTTTTATAAAACTCTGTTCTTTTTTTTGATTGTAATTGTATTATTTTATTTTTTTAAATATAGTCCTTCTTCTAAAATCAATTTAAATTCAAATGCTATTATCAATCAAGAAATAATAGAGAGGTATTCTGTATCGGAAGATATTCCTTTTTTATATAATATAAGTGTAAATAATACAGAGACAGACCCTTTAAGTAATATAAGTCAAGTTAATATAAGTTATCCCTTGGAGTTCAGATTTATTATTAATACAAACGGAACAAACTCCTTAGAACAAGATGTAATGTTTGAAAATAATTCTAATACCCTAAGTTGGACAAAAGAGAATTTAATTCCTAATTCTTCAAAAGTTAATTTTTGGTTTAATTTAACAGCAAATAAAACAGGGCAGTATAACCTTACTGTTTCTTTTCTAAATTCAACAGGTAGTTATTCTGAAAATGTAAGTGTTTCAGTTAATGATACCACAAAACCTCTTATTTTATTTAATTCAAATTCAGATACAAATAATTCAGCTTATTCTAGAAATTATATAAGGTATAATATTTCTGCTTATGATAAAAATAATATTAGTTCAATTTATATTTATCTTTATAATTCTAGTATGAGTTTGATAAATTCAACAAATGTTAAAGATGCTAATAATATCTCAGGTAATTTTTCAAATCTTAATCAAGGAACTTATTTCTTAAATGTAAGTGTAAATGATACGTATAATAATAAAAACAACACAGGATTATTAAAAATAATTTTACATACAACCCCCCCTATTGTAACACTAATCTCTCCTTCAAATAATGCAAATATTACTTCTTCTCCTGGGAATTTTAGTTTTAATGTAACATCTGGAATAGAAATTGCAAATTGTAAATTAATAATTGATGGGCATGTTGAAAAAACAGAAAGTAATATTGATGTAAATTCCACTAATTTAATAAGACAATTAATTGATAATGGAACACAAGAGTGGAATATTAACTGTACAGATCTTGCGGGAAATGTTGGAAATAGCAGCAAAAGAATTTTTAATGCATTTTTAGAAATTTCTAATACTGTCCATTCTAATACCCCATCTACTACAAATACAAATAACTCTTCACAAAATAATTCTTCTGTAAACACTACAGGTACTTCTAATATAAGTAAAAATTATACTGAAATTCAAGTGAGTAGTAGCGAGTTACAAAAAATTTATAATAATACTGTTAAAGAAAAAATAGAAATAAAGTTCAATGTCTCAAATTCTAGTCATAGTTTAAAGATAGAAGAGATTTTTAATAACAGCATAAGAATAATATTACAATCAACACCTCAAGAAGCAAATATAACTGTTGGAGAAGAAAAAAAGTTTGATGTTTCTAATGATAGTTTTTATGATCTAAGTGTTAAATTAAATTCTATAAATAATAACGGAGCAAATTTGAGCATAAAAGAAATTCATGAAAAAGTTATGAATACCTCATCAAACTCTTCAGATAATTCTACTTTTTTAATTATCACTATTATTGTCCTTGTATTAATTCTTATTATAGTAGGGGTGTTCTTATTTTTGAATTTTAGAAAAAAGAAAGAAAATAATCAAGAAGATGAAGATTATGATGAAGATAAAGATTTACCTAATAACCAAAATGGTGCTTTTATAAATCCACAGATAAGGAATCCTATTCCTATGAATCAACCAATTATTAATCCTCAACCAAATAGATTTGTTAATCCCCTTAATCCTGATTTAGAAAAGCTTAAAGAATTAGCTAAAGGATAAAAAATCAGATATAAATAACTCCTTCTTTTGTTAAAGCAACAAATCTTACTCCAACAGGTAGATTTATTAAAGAAGAAATCAAAGCCATATGTTCTTTTCCATCTCCAGAAGCTATTGATAAAGCAACTTCTGTGCCATCAATTTTTCCTTTTAATTTTTTTAAGAATTCATCTCTTAAATCTTTCAATTTTTTAGATAAATCTATTTGAATGAATTCAAATTTTTTTTCAGATGAAAAGTCTTTAGCAAATGCATCACCTAATATAATTATTTTATCCCATTCGCCATATTTTATCAGTCCTGAAACTTGTGCCCAAGTCCCTTTTCCTGAAGACAATAATGCTACTAATTCCATAAAGTTATTTATTAATTAAGGTTTATAAGAATTGTTGTATTTTAAAGGGTTATTTTAAAGATTTTTAAAGAATTATTTTTGAAAAAATTTTTTGAGAGTAGGATAAGTTAAATTTATAAACCCAAAAAAGTTTAGAGATTTACCGATTGAACCACTTCGTTAACAGATACATTCTATGATGTTGACGTAGAAAGTGGGAGGTATTGAAATGGAACTTAAAGAAGAATTGAAAAAAGCATTATTAGAATTAAGAAAAGAAGAAAAAAGAAAATTTGATCAAACTGTAGACTTATTTGTAAACTTACAAAAAATTGATTTAAAAAAAACTCAATTAAATTTTTTTGTGAGTGTTCCTTACAAAGTAAAAGAAAAAAAAATTTGTGCATTTCTTGAAGTAAAAAATAAAAATGTTGATACAATTGTAAAATCAGATTTCAAAAAATATTCTGATAAAAAATCAATAAAAAAATTAGCAAGAGATTATGATTTCTTTATAGCACAGGCAAGCGTTATGCCTCTTGTTGCAACAACTTTTGGTAGAGCTTTAGGCCCAACAGGAAAAATGCCTTCACCTCAGTTAGGAATTTTGGTAAATGCAGAGGATAAATCAATATTAGAATTAAAAGAAAAAATAAATTCAAGTGTTAAGATAAAACCAAAAGAAGCAAGTATTAAAGTAGCTATAGGGAAAGAGAGCATGAAAGATGAAGAGATAATAGAAAATGCTCTTGCAGTATACAATGCTTTATTAAAAAATCTTCCAAGAAATAAAGAAAATATAAAAAATATTGAGATAAAGTTTACTATGAGTAAACCTCAAAAGATAAGATTAAAATGAAAACTGAAAAAAAACATACAGCACATGTATCAGAAGAGAAAAAGAACCTTGTTGAAGAAATAAAAAATCTTCTTAAAGAAAAAAGGACTTGTTTAGTTGTATCTATAAAAAATATTCCTGCTTCACAATTTCAAGAGATAACTAAGAAATTAAGAGGAAAAGCAATAATAAAAGTTCCTAGAAAAAATTTAATTTTTAAAGCGTTAGAATTTTCAGGAGAAGAGAAACTTAAAGAATTAGAACCTAAAATAAGAGAGAATATAGCTTTACTTTTTTCTGATGAAGATTCTTTCAAACTTGCTGCTGAGATTATAAGGAATAAAAGTCCTGCAAGAGCTAGTCCTGGACAAGAAGCACCCGAAGATATAGAGATTCCAGAAGGACCAACAGATCTTATGCCTGGTCCTGCTATGAGTGAACTGAGTAGTGTTGGTATAAAGATTCAAATAGAAAAAGGAAAAATAGCAATTAAAGAAGCAAAGATAGTTGCAAAGAAAGGAGAAAAAATTTCTCAAGCAGTAGCAGACGTTTTAACAAAGTTAGATATAAAACCTTTTTATATAAGCTTAATTCCTTTAGCAGCTTATGATTCAAAAGAAAAAAAAGTATATTTAAATATAGATATAAATATAGAAAAGAGTATTAATAATTTAAAAGAAGCTTATTCTAAAGCTTTACCTTTTGCAGTTGAAGTTGGATATGTATCTAAAGATACAATAAGACTATTAATTCAAAAAGCAGGAAGAGATGAATTAGTCTTAAAAACTTTAACAGACAATATTCCTCAAAAAAATGAGGGAGGAAATTAAAAATGGAAACAATATACGCAGCACTTTTGTTGCACAAACTCGGAAAAGAAATTAACGAGAATAATTTGAAAAGTGTAATTGCAGCTGCAGGCGGACAAGTAGACGAAGCAAAGATTAAGTCTCTTGTTGTAAGTTTAGAAGGAGTTGATATAGACAAGGAATTGGAAAGCGCAAGTTTAGTAACAGCAGCACCAGTTTCTTCAGGAGCTCCTAAAGAAGAAAAGAAAGAAAGCAAAGTAGAAGAAAAGAAAGAAGCTGCAGCAGAAGGATTATCAGCTTTATTCGGTTAAGCCGCTTTTTATTTTTATAAGCTGATAATCTTTACACTTTTAGTGTGAACAAGATTCTTTTTATTTAAAGATAAAATTTAAAAAGTTAAAGGATATAAAATTATATGGTAGAAAGTTCAAAAAAAGAAACAGTAAAAGTTAATTGGCTTTTAGTGCTTTTGATGTCAATCTTTTTTGGTAGTTTGGGTATAGATAGGTTTATTATGAAAAAAGTTGGAACAGGACTTTTAAAACTTTTTACATTGGGGGGTTTAGGAATTTGGTGGATTATTGATATCATTTTAATAGCAACAAAGTACAATTACAAAAATGTAGTCTGGGAAGAATAAAAAATTTAAAAAAAGTAAGAAATATTTATAATCCTTTCTTGAATTTATTAGTTTGGTAAAAAAAGATGTGGAGTTTATATCAGAATAATAAATATTTAAAACCTTTAGTTTTCTCAAATGGAAAAACACAAGAGAGTATTGTTGAAGAAGTTTTAGATTTAATTCAACGAGGAATTAAAATTATTTTTATAAGAGGTGTTTGCGGAAGTGGAAAAAGTGCTATTGCTTTGAATATAGCGAGAGAATTAGGTAAAACTTCAATAGTTGTTCCTGGAAAAGCTCTTCAAAATCAATACAAACATGATTATGAAGGAAAAAAATATTTAATAAAAAATAATACTTCAGAACCTCCTGAAAAATTAAAGATTAAAGTTATTACAGGAAGGAAAAATCATAAATGTAAATATTTAGAACAATTAAAAGAAATTAAATTATTAAATCTTGAAAGAGAAAGAAATCTTAGTTTAGATGAAGAATACCCAAAAAAGAATAAAAGAGAAGAAAATGCTGATAATTTCCTGATACCTTGTAAAATTGAAATAAAAGAAAAAAATTCTAAGATTTTAGAATATTATTTAAAACAAAACAAAAATATTAATAAAAACGAAATAAAAGACATTAAAGATATAAGAAGAGCTTCAATAGCTCCTGTTTGTCCTTATTGGTCTCCTGTTTTACCTGCAGATTTTGAATTAAATGGAAAAAATTTTGAGGGAGCAAAAAAAAGAACTTATTTGGGGATTAAAGGAAAAAAATTTACAATCTATAATAGAAAACCTGGATGCAGTTTTTATGAACAATTTAATGATTATATTGATTCAGACGTACTTATATTTAATTCTCTAAAATACAAGTTGGAATCTTTCTTAGGAAGAAAACCTGAAACAGAAGTAGAGATAATTGATGAATGCGACGAATTTCTTGATAGTTTTTCAAATGAAAAAACAATAAATTTAGATAGATTGCAAAATTCTTTAAATCAGATTTATATTGATAATACAGATATAAAATCAACAATAAAAAAAATATGGTATGATTTGAATGAAATAAAGGAAGATACTATAATTCAGCATTTAATTTTTTCCAAACAACCTGTTAAAATAAAAGAGACTCCTGTTTATACTCTTTTAAATAATCTTTTAGAAAATGAAGAATTTATTTACGATGTAGATGAAGAAAGTTATTTATTAGAGGTTGTTGAAACGGCAAAGATGTTTGAAGATTTTTTCGATGAGAGTTATGTTATTTTTAATAAAAAAGAGGGTAATTTGATTGTTAATTTAATAACAACAAATCTTGCTAAAAGATTAAATGAAATAATCTCTAATAACAAGAGGATTGTTATGATGTCTGGCACAATACATTCTGAAAGAGTTTTAAAGAATATATTTGGTTTAGACAATTTTAGGATTATTGAAGCTGAAACAGAAAAACAGGGGAGCATAGAAATTGTAAAAACCGGATTGGAAAAAGATTGTAAATATGAAAATTTTCTTACAAATCAAATCTCAAGAAAAGAGTATTTAGAGGCTTTAGATGCATGTGTAAAAATTTCACAAAAACCAACGCTTGTTCATGTGAATTCTTTTTATGACCTTCCTTCTAAGAAAGAAAAAGAAGATTTTAAATTAAATAATTTGATAGCAAGAGAAGAAATAATGGAGATTCAAGAAAAAGAGCATAATAATGAAAGTATAAAAAAGTTTAAGGAAAAAGAAATAGATATTTTATTTACTACAAAATGTTCAAGGGGTATTGATTTTCCAGGGGACCAATGTAATAGTATCATCTTTACTAAATATCCTAATCCAGATATAAAATCCCCATTTTGGGAAATTCTTAAAAAAACAAATCCAAATGATTACTGGGATTTTTATAAAGATAAAGCAAAAAGAGAATTATTACAAAGAATTTACAGAGGTTTAAGATTTAAAGAAGATCATATTTATTTATTAAGTCCAGACATAAGAGTTCTAAACTCTTTTGAAAATATTTCTTGAGTTTTTTGAATTTTTAATTAATTCTTTAAAGAATAAAAAGGAAACGCCCCCGCCAGGAATCGAACCTGGAAGCCCGAAGGCCCCGCTCTCAAGGCGGGTGCAGTACCATTGTGCCACGGAGGCTTAAAAGTTAAAATAAAAACTAGTTTTAAAAGTTATTGGTTAAGTTAGATTAAATATTAAAACGAGAAAATTAATTGCAGTTTTTAAAATAGTTTATCAATCTTGAAAAAAATCTTTTTTGTTTTATTACTCTTTTATTATTATCTTCAATGATTATTTCATGCTCTATTACAGGTTTATCTTTTATTACAGGAACTTCTTTTGCCATTTGATTTACAACCTCTTTTATTGCTTCATCAATCAAAGCTCTAGAATAATTTTGATTTATCAAAGCTATTCTTAATGTTTCTATAGGGTAACCTTTTTTAATATTCTTTTTTAAATATTCAATTACCTTTATTTTAGAATTTGATTCCATAAAAAATATAATCAAAGAAACTTTAAAAAACTAACTCAAAGGGATTTAATAAAGAATTGGTTTTTGTTCTTTTAAAAAATTGATTGATGCATTAATTCTTGATTTAGATTCAGAATAGAGAGTTATTAATTTTTCTCCTTTTTGAACATTATCCCCAAGATGTTTGTATAAAAACAAGCCTGCACCTTTATCAAAAGGTGCTCCTGTAATTCTCCCTAAAGAGTTTATTTTTTTGTTATCTAAAAATTTTATTTTCCCTGCTCTTTCTGCTAAGATATCTTTTTTATATTTTGCAAGTTTTAGTTTGTTTAGATCTCCTTTTTGAGCTTTAATTATCTCTTTAAATTTTTCAAATGCTTTTCCAGAAACCAATAATTCTTTTGCTAATTCTTGACCTTTGCCCTTTTTAGATTTGTGAGTCATTTCAAGAATCTCTCCTGAAAGAAAAATACATTTTTTTTCTAAGTCTAAGGGCCTATCTTCAGATTGAGATAAAACTTTGATTATATCAATCATTTCTAATATTGGGCCTATACCATTACCAATAGGTTGATCTCCTGGAGTAAGCACAACTTTCATAACCTTTTTGTAATGTCTTCCTAATATTTCAAATTTCTTTTTTAATTCTAATGCTCTCTTTTTGTTGAATTTAGCATTTTCTCCATAAGGAATATCTATCAAAATGTATTTAGCTCCTAAGGCTAATTTTTTTGCCATTATTGAAGCCAAAAGTTGAGATTCAGGGTCAATATTTAATTTCTTTTCTATTGAAATTATTTTTTCATCAGCGGGGATTAATTCTAAAGAACCACCCCAAATTAAACAAGCATTAGTTTTTTTAATTATTTTTTTTATTTCTTTAGTTGAAAAATCAACTCTTGCAACACTTTCAATAACGTCTGCTGTTCCTGCAGAAGTTGTTATTGCTCTTGAAGAAGATTTTGGAAAAATCAATCCTGCAGAAGCACAGATAGAAACAACAATTGGTGTTGTTCTATTCCCAGGAATACCTCCTATGCAATGTTTATCTACAATAATTCCTTTATTGCCCCATTTAATACTGTCTCCTGATTTTAAGATAGCATTAATTAAAAAAATAGTTTCTTTTATGTTCATTCCTTTTTGGTACATTGAAGAAATAAATAAAGAAATTTCTGATTCTGATAAAGAGTTGTTTACTATTTCTTTAATGATTGAATTGATTTCTTTTTGAGAAAGTTTTTCTCCATTCATTTTCTTTTTTATAAAAATAAGGCTTTTTGGAGAAGCTGATAAAAAAACATCTATATCTGTATTGTCTTTTAGATTTAATCTTTGGGAAATTTCATAAGATAAGCCTATCTCTTTTTCATTTACAAAATCATTAGAAATATCAATTATAGAGAATAAAGAAACATCTCCTTTTTTTAAAAGAATTCTCCCATTAGTTTTAACACCAAGTAAATCAGCAGATTTTTGATTTAAGATACAAACAGGAACACCTGTAGAAAAATTTAAGTTTTTTATTTTTAGTTTCATAAAGTAAAAAAAATAATTTTATTTTTATATTTAACTATATTTATTTGGAAATTGTGAATTATTAGATATTTTTGATTAAATAAGGTTTGTTTTATTCTTATAAATCTCTAATAAGATTATCAGATAGTACAAGATTAAAGGACCAATTATTAATCCTATTAAACCTAAGAAAGAATAACCCCCTAACATCCCGAATAGGATTAATGGGGGATAAATCTTTGTTTTTTTAGCAACAAAGTATGGTCTTATTAAATTATCTGAAATTGAAGCTATCCCTGTAAATGTTAAAATTCCTAAAGCTGAAACTGTATTTTGATTAATCAAAAAATATATTGCTAAAGGTATACCTACTAAAGATGGTCCAATTATTGGCATAATTCCTACAAGGACTGCAAGTAAAGATAAAAGAAGGGGATTAGGAGCTTTGAATAAGAAAATGCCTATAGACAAAATAATGCCTTGAATTGTTCCAATAATAAATTGACCATAAATTATAGAGAAAGTTATATCTCTAGTTGAATCAAAAAACTTTTTTTCTATATCTTTTGAAAAGGGAAATAAATCCTTTATGTTTTGTACAAAAAGTTCTTTATCTTTTAGGGTATAAAAAAATGTAAAAAAAATTATAAAAAGATTTAACAATATTGAAGGGAAATTTAGGATTATATCTGTAAATGCTAAAGATATGGAATTTGTTATTTTTAAGACAAAGGAATAAAGAACATTTCCTATTTCAGTAGAAAATTTTTCTGACTCAAATACAGAAGGAAAAATCTTTTTTAAAGGGGTTACAAAATCGATATTTTTAGAAGAATCATAAAGTTTAAAAGATTCCTTAAGAAGGATTGGTGTTGCAAACCATAATGTTAAAATAATGATTAAAAGAAAAAAAACACAGAATAAAAAAGCTGTTAATCCCCTATGTTTTATTTTAATAAATTTATGAATTTTTTCGTAGAGAGGAGAAAAAATAAATGCTAAAAGCAATCCTGATATTATTGAAACAATAAAAGATTTTAAAATAAAAAAAGAAAGGATTGCTAATAAACCAATAATTACAATAATTGCAATTTTTTTTGAAGATTCTTCAACCATTTTAACCTCTTTTATTATTTTTTTATTTTATGATAAATGTTATTTATTCTTACTTATATAATAGGTTAGATGAATTTAAAAAACCTTTGAATGAGAAATGATCAGAAGAAAACAAGGGAGAAAAAATAAAATTAAAAAGATTTAAAAGTCATAAAAAAAGTATAATAAAATGAATTTTATAAAAGAGATATTTGATGGAGAAAAAAGTGAAAGTTCTCACATACAATTTCAAAAATTTAGCAAAGGTTTGTTTAAGGATAAAGCATTAATAAAGGCAAAATGCTCAAAAGATAATTTTATAATTTCTACAACTTATGAGTTTGCTAATGACTTAGTTAGAGAAGCTGCAGAAGAATTTAGAGATGAAAAAACAAAAGTGACAGGAGCAATAATTTCTACATTAAATTTAGATAATGAGATTGAATTTAAATCAAAAAAACAATTTATGGGAGTAAAACAATATGTTATAGAAAAAGAAATGAGTGGAAATGAGATTTTAAATTTATTAAATAAAATGCCAAAAGTTCTTTTTGCTTTAAGTTTCAGTTTTAAAGATGTTAACTTAAAAATAAAGGCTAAGGCACCTAAATCTGCTAAACCAAAAAATAAAGATGAAACACCAAAACCAGATTTTTGTAAATTAATAACAAAAGACAAAAAATTTATTCAAGAGTTTGTTTTTGAAAAAAATTCATTTAAAGAAGCAGAGATTTTTCATGATTTTTTAATTGAAGATATAATCATCCCAAAAGAGTTAGAAAATGAAAAAGATTTTTCTATAATAAGAGAAAAATCATTAAGGAAAGGCAAAATAATTAGAAGAGCTTTGATAGATGGGAAAGAAATAAAAACAGAAAAAGATTTTGTTATTTAGGCTTTTTTGAATTAGATTTTTTTTGATTTAAATTATTTTTAAATTTATTTAAATTATCCTTTATTTCATTTTTCTTAAACCTCTCACAAACATAACCTTTTTTATTTTCTTCCCCATAAGCGTACATTAATATTAAATCAAATTGTGGGTAATTTCTTTTAAAATAAAATAAATCTTTTATTAATTGATGATAAGCAGTTAGTTGCGTTTCTGGAATCCATATACTTTTAATTTCTGTAGCAACAATTAATTTTTTAGAATAATCTAAGGCATATAAGTCAATCTCCCCAAAAAGAGTTGTTTCATCTAGATTAATTGAGAATAGATGATTTCTTTCAACAGAAAAACCTGCTTGCTTTAATTTTTGTTCTAATTCATTAAGAATTCTGTTATGCCCATATCTTTTTGTATTATTATAGAGTTTATCTTGACTATTTTCTGAATTATTTTCCTTATTAAAGGGATAAGACATAAACTAAGAAATTAAATTAAGTTTTTATTTTTTTTTATAGAAAAGATGAAATATAATATGAGAACTTAAAAAGAGAAGATTTATAAATGAAAATTTTCTCAGTTAAATATCCAGGGTAATTAAAATGTTTTCCGCTAGTAATAACTATAAGAATAAAGAAAAAATATGGCACCACCAAATTCACCTAGAAAAGGAAGTTTACAATATTGGCCTAGAAAGAGAGCTAAAAAATTCTTGCCTAGAGTAAACTGGAATGCAATAAAAGAGAGTTCTAAAAAAGAATTAATGGGCTTTATTGGGTATAAAGCAGGAATGGCTTCAGCCTTAGTTAAAGATGAAACAGCTGATTCAATGACAAAAGGAAAAAAGATTATTATTCCTGTAACAATTTTAGAATGCCCTCCTCTGAAGATTTTTTCTGTTAGATTTTATAAAGAAGGAAAAGTTGCGAAAGAGATTCTTTCAGAAAATCTAGATAAAGAACTAAAAAGAAAATTAAAACTTCCAAAAATTCAGAAAAAAATAGAATTTCCAAAAGAAGATTATGATGAAATAAAAGTTTTATGTTATTCAAACGTTAAAAAATCGGGATTAAAAAAAACACCGGATTTAACAGAAATTGCTTTGTCTGGAAGTTATGATGAACAATTAGATTTTGTAAAAGACAAAATAGGAAAAGAAATTTCTATATCTGAATTTTTTGAAAAAGGAATGCTAATTGATTTCCATGGATTAACTAAAGGAAAAGGATTACAAGGTCCTGTAAAAAGATTTGGTATAACATTAAAATCTCATAAATCTGAAAAAGGACAAAGAAAACCAGGAGCAATTGGTTCATTTCATCCAGGAAGAACAACTAGATATGCACCAATGGCAGGTCAGATAGGAATGTTTACAAGAGTTTCCTATAATAATAAAATAATATTTGTCGGAAGAGAAATAAAAGATTTAAAACTTAAATCAATAGAACATTTCGGAGATATAAAATCAGATTATTTGATTGTTAGTGGGAGTGTTCAAGGTCCTGCTAAGAGGCAGTTAGTTTTAACATTACCTTCAAGAGAAACTAAAAAACAAAAAAAGAAAAATTATGAATTTATTGAGTTAAGATGAAAACATTAATTTATAACAAAGAAGGAAAAAAATCAAAAGAAGTAGAATTACCTAGTTTTTTCTCTGAAAAAATAAGAGAAGACATAGTCGCTAAAGTATTAGAAGTAAAAAAAATAAAACAACCATATAGCCCTTCTCCTATTGCAGGAAAACAGCATTCTGCAAGTGGTAATATTCAGCATACAAGAAGTGTATGGAAAACAATGCAGGGGAAAGGAATTTCAAGAATACCTAGAAAGATTATGTCAAGAAGAGGAAGTCAATTCAATTGGGAAGGTGCAGAAATTCCTAACACTAAAGGTGGAAGAAGAGCTCACCCTCCAAAAATAGAGTCTATGATTAATACAAAGAAGATAAATAAAAAAGAAATGTTAATTGCGATTAAATCAGCATTAAGTGCAACTGCAAATAAAGAATTCATAATAAAAAAATATGAAAGTTTAAAAGATAAAAAATTAGATATAAACTTGCCTATTATAATTGAAAGTTCTATTTTAAAATTAAAAACGAAAGAATTTCAATCTTTATTGAAAAGTATTTTAGGTAAAGATTTATTTGAAATAGGAATAAGAAAAAAGAAAGTAAGGGCAGGAAAGGGAAAATTAAGAGGAAGGAGATATAAGAGAAATGCTGGTTTACTCTTAGTAGTAGGAAAAGGAGAAGAATTTAAAACAGGATTATTTGAGATAAAAAGATCAAATTCATTAAATGTAACTGATTTGGCTAAGGGGGGTCTTGGTAGACTTGTTATTTTTAGTGAAGAAGCAATTAAAGAATTAAAAGAAAGATTAAAATGAAAGCAATAGTAACTGAAAAAGCAGTTTTGATGATTGAAAGAGATAACACTTTAGTATTTGAAGACTCAAAGAATAAGATGAAAGAAGAAATAAAAAATGATTTAGAAAAAATGTTTAAAATAAAAGTTGAAAAAATTAGAACTAAAATTCATGGAAATAAAAAATATTTTTTTGTAAAATTAAAAAAAGAATTTGTTGCTATGGACATAGCATCTAAGTTGGGATTAATATAAAATGGGTAAAAGGATTATTCAACAGGCAAGAGGGCATGGAAGTTTTAGTTATCGAGTTAAAAGAAAAGCTTTTACAATTAAATTAAAATATCCAAATAAAATAGAGGGAGAAGGAATTGTACAAGAACTATTAAATTCAAAAGCACATAGCGCACCTATTGCAAAAATAAAAAATGATAATAATTATTTTTATGTTCCTGCTGTTAAAGGACTTATAGAAAAACAAAAGATAAATTTTGAATTAAAAGAAGATCAAACACCTAATAATGGAGATATATTAAGATTAAAAGACATTCCAATAAAATCTCTTGTTTGCGATATAGAATCAAGACCAGGAGATGGAGGGGTTTTTATAAAAACTGCAGGAAGTTCAGCAACAATAACAAAAAAAATTAATAATAAAGTATATATTTTAATGCCTTCTAAAAAAGAAAAAGCATTTAATGAAAATTGTAGAGCAATTGTTGGAATTGTTGCAGGAAGTGGTCGTTTAGATAAACCCTTAGTAAAAGCAGGAAAGAATTTTTATATTAAAAAGGCAAAGAATAAATTATGGCCAAGAACCTCAGCAGTAAAAATGAATGTAATTGATCATCCATTTGGTTCAGGTAGGGGTAAGAGGATTAAGAGTAAGATTGCAAAGAGAAATGCGCCTGCAGGAGCCAAAGTTGGATTAATAAGGCCTTCAAGAACAGGGAGGAAGAAAAGATAATGGAAGAACAAACAAAAAAACAATTTTTATTTAAAGGTAAAACAATAGAAGAACTAAATTCTCTTAGTGTTAGAGAATTTGCAAAATACCTTTCATCAAGAGAAAGGAGATATGTATTAAGAAATTTCCAAGAAGTAGAAAATTTCTTAAAATTATGTAAAGAAAAAAGTCAAAAGAATAAACCAATAAAAACTCATAATAGAGAGATGGTTATTTTGCCTCAATTAATAGGACTAAAAATATCAGTGTATAATGGTAAGGAATTTGTTTCTTTAGAGATATTAAAAGAAATGATAGGGCATAGATTAGGAGAATTTTCATTAACAAGAACAAAAGTTAAACATAATAAAGCTGGAGTAGGAGCAACAAAGGGCTCTAAAGCTAAAGCTAAGAAATAAAATGACAGAAAAAGATTATAATTCACAACAAAGAAAAAGTAAAACAATGAAGAAACAAGAAGTAGTAAGTTCAAAAGTAGAAAGTGCTTTAGTTAAAAAAGAAGAAATTAAAAAAAATGAAATTGTTCAAGAAAACAATTCAAAAGAAGAGATTAAAGAGAATAGTAAAAAAGAAGAAAAAGTAGAAGATAAAAAAAATAAACAAAAAAAAGAAATTCCAAAAAAAGAAGAAGCAATAATAAACGCTAAGAGTCTTCCATTATCCACAAAAGATTGTGCTTCTATTTGCAGATTCATAAATCATAAAAGAATAGACAAAGCAATTGAAGATCTTGAAGAAGTATTAAATTTTAAAAAAGTTATACCCATGAAAAAAGGTTTTCCTCATAAAAAAGGAAAAGGAATTATGGCAGGCAAATATCACACAAAATCAGTAATTCACTTTATAAAAATGCTTAAGGAACTAAAAGCAAACTCAAGTGTTAATCGATTAGAAGATCCTATAATTGTTGAGGCTATTGCTAATCGAGCTTCAATGCCTTATGGAAGATTTGGAAGAATAAGAAGAAAAAGAACTCATATCAAAATAAAATCAAAAGATAAATCAAAGATAAATACAAAAAATACAAAAAAAGAATAAGATGGAAGAAAGAAAAATTGTTAAATTTAAGAAAGAAGAATTTGCAATAAAAGAAAAAATAAAAGAAATTTTAGGGAAAGGTAAAGTTAGCAGAGTAAGAATAGAATATACTCCAATAGGAGAAAAAATTGTTGTTACCACAGATAAACCAGGATTAGTAATTGGAAGAAAAGGAGAAAAAATAGAAGAATTAACTCTAATGTTAAAAAATAATTTCAAATTTGAAAATCCAAGGATAGATATAGAAGAAATAAAAAATCCTAATTTAGATGCTCAACTTATTGCAGATGACATTGCATTATCTTTAGAAAAATTAGGACCATTAAAATTTAAAGTTATAGCTTATAAAAACCTACAAAGAATAATGAATGCTGGAGCTTTAGGAGCAGAGATTGTTCTTGGAGGAAAATTGCCAAGTTCAAGAGCTAAAACCTGGAGATTCTCTCAGGGTTATTTAAGAAAAGTAGGAGATACTGCAAAAGTTGTAGAGAGAGCAAGGGCAATAGCAAATACAAGACCTGGAACTGTAGGTGTAAAAGTGAGTATATTAGCACCTGATGCAAAATTAGCAGATTTAATTAAATTAAATCCAGAAATTATAGATAGATTAAAAATAAATTCTGCTATAATAAATTCACCTCAAGAAAAAGAAGAAACAAAAACTAAAAGGAAAAGAAAATGAAAAAAATAAAAGATTTAAGAAAAATGAATAAAGAAGAAAGGGAAAAGAAAATGGAAGAATTAAAAACAGAATTGATAAAGGCAAAACAATCAAAAGATAAAGGTCCTAAAGCTAAGGAGATAAGGAAAATGATTGCAAGAATCTTAACTTTAAATAATCAAAAGAATACGGAGGTAAAAGAATAAGGATGGAGATATGCCCAAAATGCGGTTTACCACTTCAAGCTTGTGTTTGTGAAAGAATAGCAAAAGATTCACAGAACATAAAAGTAAGTGTTGAGAAAAAAAGATATGGTAAATATGTAACCCTTGTAACAGGCTTGGATGGTGTTAACATAAAAGAAACAACAAAAGAATTAAAAAATGCATTGGCTTGCGGGGGCACATATAAAAATAATGAAATAGAATTACAAGGAGACCATAGAAAAAAAATAAAAGATGCTTTAATAAAATTAGGATTTAATCCAGAATTAATAAGTTAAAATGGAAAAACAAACAAATTGCAAAGACAAAGATTGCCCATTTCACGGCAGATTAAAAGCCAGAGGCAGAATATTTGAAGGAAGAGTTATTAAAAAATTTCCAAGAAGGGTTGTAATTGAATTTGAAAGAATGATATATGTTAGCAAATATGAAAGATATAAAAAATCAAAAACAAAACTCCATGCAAGATTACCAAATTGTTTAGAAAATCAGATAGGTTTAAATGATTTGATTCAAATTCAAGAATGTAGACCTTTAAGCAAAATTATACATTTTGTCGTAATTAAAAAAATAAAATCATCTAACGAAAAATGAAAGCGATAAGTGCAAGAGTTACAAGAGGATTGAATATAGGAGCAATAGTAAATGTTGCTGATAATAGCGGAGCAAAAATTGCAAAAGTAGTCTCAGTTAAGAGAGGAAAAAGTACAAAAGGAAGACAAGGATATGCAAAAGTTTCAGATTGGGTAAAAATAAGTGTAAGGAAAGGAGACCCTGAAGTTAAAGGAAAAGTCTTTGATGCTGTTGTTGTAAGGCAAAGAAAATCTTATAGGAGATTAACAGGAGAAAGAATTGCTTTTGAGGACAATGCTGTTGTTTTATTAAAAGATGATAAAGGAAACCCAAAAGGAACTCAGATTAAAGGACCAATTGCAAGGGAGGTTTTAGAGAGATGGCCGAGTGTTGCTAAACTCGCTACTTTTGTTTATTAAAATGAATAAAAAATTTAGTAAAAATTGGAAAAAAAGTAAACAGCCTAGAAAAAAAAGGAAATATGCAGCAAATGCTCCATTACACATAAAAAGAAAGATGTTAAGTTCAAATTTATCCAAAGAATTAAGAAAAAAATACAATAAAAGAAATTTAATAATAAAGAAAGGAGATGTTGTTAAAATTATGAGAGGAAAATTTAAGAATAAACAAGGAAAAGTAATAGGTGTAGATATAAAAAGATGCAAAGTAACAATAGAAGGAATAACAATAACAAAAGTTGATGGTTCAAAAGTTCCTGTAAAAATGCATCCTTCTAATCTTCAGATAATTGAATTAAATTTAAATGACAAAAAAAGGATAAAAGAAAAAAATAACCAGGAGGAAAAGAAATGAGTCATTTAACAAGACAAGAAATTCCAAAAGAATGGCCATTACCAAGAAAAGGTAGTGTTTATATAGTAAGACCAAATAATAATCTAACTAAAGGTGTGCCTCTTTTAATTATCTTAAGGGATATCTTAAAAATTGGGAATAATAGAAGAGAAGTAAAAAAAATCATTCATGATAAAAGAGTATTATTAAACGAGAGGCCTGTAAAGGACGAAAAAGAAAATGTTTTGTTATTTGATGTATTAAAATTTCCTTTAATAAAAAAGAATTATAAATTATCAATATCAGGACAAGGAAAATTTTTATTAGAGGAAATTGATGAAAAAGAAAGTGAAAAAAAGATTTCAAAGATAATAGGAAAGAAAATTTTAAAGGATAAAAAAACACAAGTAAATTTGAGTGATGGATCTAACTTTTTATTTAATGAAAAATTTAATATTAATGATTCTGTTGTCATAAATTTAAAAAATAGAAAGATTGAGAAAGTTTTACCTTTAAAAGAAGGAGCAAAAATAAAAGTATATTCAGGTAAACACATTGGTAAGACAGGAAAAATTATCTCTATTAATAAAAAAATGAAGATGGTAACAGTAAGTTCAAACAATCAAGATATTAATGTTTTAATTAAACAAATAATGGTGATAGAATAAAATGGAAAAAGAAAATCCGACAAAAAAAATAAGAATAGAAAAAATTGTTTTAAGTGTAGGAGGAATCGGAGAAGATCTTGAAAAAGGAGTTTCTCTTCTTAAAATTTTAACAGGAAGAAAACCAGCAAAGATGAAATCTCATAAAAGAATCCCTACTTTAGGGGTAAGACCAAAATTAGAAGTAGGTGCAGTTGTAACCATAAGAAAAGACATAGATGCTTTATTAAAAAGATTACTCCAAAGTATTGATAATAAATTAAGAAAAAAACAGATTAGTGAGAATAATTTTTCATTTGGGATAAAAGAATATATTGAAATACCTGGAATGGAATATCAAAGAGAGATAGGAGTTATTGGTTTAGATGTAACTGTTGTTTTTAAAAGAGCAGGAAGAAGGGTTATGCTAAAAAAAATAAAATCAGGAAGAATTCCAAAAAGACAAGGGATTACAAGAGAGGAAATAATTAAATTTATGGAAGAGAATTACAAAACGGAGTTTAGATAAAATGACAGCAAGTGATTGGAGAAAAATTTTAAAACAATTAGATAACAAGCCTGCAAAGAAAGAGAAATACTTAAAACATAATAAACCCAAAGATAGAAAAACAGGCATTGCTTCACAAAAATGCGAGAGATGTGGAAGATTTAACGCACATATAAGCTCATACGGATTAAATTTATGCCGTCATTGCTTCAGAGAAATTGCTGAAGAAATCGGTTTTAAAAAATACAATTAAAATGTCACAAGATATAGTTTCAGATGCATTGAATATGATTAAGAATGCTAAGAATGCAAAAAAAGAAGAAGTAAAAATAAAAATAAGTTCAAATTTATTAATTGAAATTCTAAAAATAATGAAACAAGAAGGAAAAATAAAGAAATATAAAATAAATCTTAAAGAAAAAAGTGTAGAGATTACTTTGGGGGATTTAGAAGAATGCAAAGCGATAAAACCAAGATTTACAGTAAAGAAAGAAGAAATTAAAAAATATAAAAGAAGATATCTTCCAGCAAGAGGGATTGGAACAATTCTAATATCAACAAGTAAAGGATTAATGACTCATGAAGAAGCTGAAAAAGAAGGTATTGGAGGGTGCTTAATTGCATATTTTTATTAAAATGAAAAAAGAAATTTTTAATTATATTGAGATGCCTGAAGGAGTTAATGTTTCTATAGAAGGAGATAGATTAAAAGTTGAAAAAAACGGATTATCAAATGAAAAAAAATTTAATTTGAAAGGAATAGTTTTAGAAAAAAAGGATAATAAAATAATAATTGGAAATAAAGAATCTTCAAAAAAAGAAAAAAGAAATATAAACACAATAACATCCCATATTAAAAATATGATAAAGGGGTTGGAAAAACCTTTTGAATATAATCTAAAAGTATGTTTTAATCATTTTCCTATCACCGTAGAATCAAAAGGAGACGAAATTTTAATAAAAAATTTTCTTGGTGAAAGATATCCTAGAAAAATTAAAGTTGACAAAGGAGTTAACATAAAGATTGAAAAAGAATTTATAACAGTGAGCTCGCACAATAAAGAACTTGCAGGTCAGACTGCAGCAAATTTAGAAATGATAACAAAAATTCCGAATAGGGATAGAAGAATCTTTCAAGATGGAATTTTTATAACAAATAAAAACGGAAAACAAATATAATGGCAAAAAAATTTTTAAGAAGAAATTGGACAAAGGCTTCAAGATTAGGAAAAGGAAGAAAGAAAAAGCAGGTTTGGAGAGCTGCGAAAGGAAGACATAATAAGATGAGGAATAAAAGAAAGGGCTATCCTTCAATAGTTGAAATCGGGTATAAAAAAAGCAAAAAGAAAAATGAGATTATCATAGTAAAAAATTTGAATGATATAAAAAATATAGGAAAAAAGAGTCAAGAGATAATTATAGGGAAAATTGGAAAAAAGAAAAGAGAAGAAATCATAAAATATGCAATTGAAAATAAAATTAAGATTAAGAATTTAAAAAAAGAAAAGAAAAAGGAGAATAAAAAATGAATTTAAAATCAAAAAAACAATTAGCTGCAAGAACCTTAAAAGTAGGCGTAGGAAGGATAAAATTTGTAGAATCAAGGATTGATGAAATAAAAGAAGCATTAACAAAACAGGATATAAAAGATTTATACAAGGATAAGGCTATAATTGTAAAAGAAATAAGAGGAAGGAAGAGAAAAGTTAGAAAAAAGAAAAGAAGAACAGTAGGGAATGTAAGAAAAAGAGTAAATAAAAGAAAAGAAGAGTATGTTAAGATTACAAGAAAATTAAGGAATTATTTAAAAAGTTTAAAAGGAAAATTATCAAAGAAAGATGTAGAAGATATAAGAAAAAAAATAAGAAATAGATTTTTTAAAAGTAAATCTGATTTAAAAGCTTATATTGCAGGAGTTAAAAAATGAAAGTACCAAAAAGAAGAAGATTAGAGAATAAAACAGATTATGGAAAAAGATTAAAACTTTTGAAGAGTAATAAACCTAGAGTTTTATTTAGAAGATCAAATAAATATATTCTTTCCCAATATGTTGAAAGTATTGAAGCTCAAGATTTTGTTAAGATCAATGTAACTTCAAAAGAACTCTTAAATTATGGTTGGCCAAAAGAATTTTCAGGAAGTCTTAAGTCTATTCCTGCTTCATATTTAACAGGATTACTTATAGGTAAAAAAATAATCAAGGCAAAATTAGAAACACCAATATTAGATGTTGGCATGATAAGAATGATAAGTAAAAATAAAGTTTTTGCATTTTTAATGGGATTAAAAGAGGCTGGTGTTAATATAAATGTAAGTGAAGAATATTTTCCTGAAAAAGAAAGAATAGAAGGAAAGAATTTAAAAAAAGATTTTTCAAAAAATTTTAATGAAATTAAATTAAAGATAGAAAAGATATAATGACAGAAAAAACAAAAAAAATAGAAAAGAGAACAGCAGAAGAGATAAGTGAAGAATTATTGGAAAAAGAATTAAATGAAGAGATTGTAGTAGACAAAAGAACTGAAAAGGAAAAAGAGAGAGATTTCAAATTAGATTCTTGGACACCAAAAACAAAACTTGGAAAACTTGTAAAAGAAAAAAAGATAAAAAATATAGATGAAATTTTAGATAAAGGAAGTAAAATACTTGAAGACGAGATTGTTGATTCATTATTAAATCTTAAAGAAGACTTATTATTTATTGGGCAATCAAAAGGTAAATTTGGTGGAGGAAAAAGAAGAGCTTGGAAACAAACCCAAAGAAAAACCAAAGAAGGAAATGTCCCAACATTCGCAACTCTTTCTGTTGTGGGAGATGAAAATGGACATGTTGGAATTGGGTTTGGAAGAGCAAAAGAAACTTTGCCTGCAAGAGACAAATCATTAAGAAAAGCAAAATTATCTATAATAAAGGTTAAAAGAGCGTGTTCGAGTTTTGATTGTTTATGTAATGAACCCCATAGTATTCCGTTTGAGGTAACAGGGAAATGTGGTAGTGTTAGAGTTACTTTAATACCTGCACCACAAGGAACAGGGTTAGTTGCTGCAGACGAAATGAAGAAAATATTAAAATTAGCAGGGATAAAAGATATTTACACAAAAACATTTGGAACTCAAAGAACAACAATGAATCTTGCTAAGGCCACAATTGATGCATTAAAAAAAACAAATAAAATGGAGAATAAAAAATGAAAGCAATAATAAGAATTTCAGGGAAAGTAAAGATAAGAAGAGACATAGAAGAAACACTACAAAGATTAGGACTAAAAAGAAAATATTCCTGCGTTGTATTTAAAGAAATGACTCCTGTTGATGAAGGAATGTTATTAAAAGTTAAAGATCATGTTGCTTACGGAGAGATCAATGAAGAAATTTTAAATAAATTAATTGAAAAAAGAGGGAATATAAAAGAGAAGAATGAAAAAATGAAAAAATATCTTTTCAGATTACACCCTCCAAGAAAGGGTATAGATAGCAAGAAACATTTTGGAGTTCAAAAAGGAGTGTTAGGGAATAATAAAGATAAAATAAATGAATTAATAGAGAGGATGTTATAATGATATCAAAAAAGACTCATAAAAGAAAAAAATCAGGAAGAATGCTTGGAAGAGGAGCAGGAAGTTGTGGATGGGGGGCAAGAAAAAAACATAAAAAAGCAGGACATAAAGGTGGAGTTGGAATGTCAGGAACAGGAAAAAGAGCAGATCAAAAAAAGACATTAGTATTAAATCTTTATGGAAATAAATATTTTGGAAAACAAGGGATAACTAGTAGATCAACTAAAAAAGACAAAAGAAAAAGAATAAGCTTAATGAGAATATTGAATAATCTTGAAACATATGGGAAATTAAATAATGGTATTTGGGAAATAAAATTAGAAGATTATAAAATTTTAGCGTCTAATGAAGAAATAAAAGAAAGAGTTAAGATATATGCTGAAAGTGCTTCTGAAAAAGCAATAGAACAAGTTAAAAAAGCAGGTGGAGAAATAGTTTTCGAAGATTAAAAAAAGAATCTTTAAAAACTAATTTTTATTTATTAAAAAATGGATTTGAATAAAATTTTTTCAATAATTCCTGAAGTAAAGATTCCAGAAGAAAAAAAATTAAGTTTTAATGTAAAATTAAAATGGACATTAATAGTTTTAGTTTCTTTCTTTGTTTTAGCAAATATTTCATTATTTGGTTTGTCTAATAATGCTCTTGAAAGATTCAAATATTTAGCAATAATTTTAGGAACAGATTTTGGGAGTATCATCTCCTTAGGTATAGGCCCCATAGTAATGGCTTCTATTATTTTGCAATTATTAGTTGGAAGCGGTATAATTAATATAGACACACAAGATGAAAAGGGAAAACGGTTTTATTTAGGAATTCAAAAAATTTTAACTTTCTTTTTTATAATATTCGAGGCAGTTATTTATGTTTTAATGAAAGGACTTCAAGCTTCTCCTGGTTTTGAATTTTTATTAATATTCCAATTAATCTTGGGCGGATTAGCAATTTATTACATGGATGATTTAATGAATAAATGGGGATTTGGTTCTGGAGTTAGTCTATTTATAGGTGCAGGAGCTTCTTGGCAATTAGTTACAAATTTGTTCCAATTTGTTAATGCTCAAGGAAAAAATTGTTTATTAGACTTCACAAATTCTGCGAATTTATGTCCTGGAAAATTCTTTGTGGTAATTCAGGCAATTATTAACAGATATCCTGTGGAATTGGCTTCAGCATTAGGAACAATTATTGTTACAGGAATAGTTTTTGCAATTATAGTTTTAGCCCAATCATTAAAGGTAGAGGTTCCTTTATCTTTCGGAAGAATAAGAGGATACTCTATAAAATGGCCATTATCTTTTTTTTATGCTTCTGTCATACCTGTAATTTTAACTTCTTCATTATTGGTTAGTATTCAAGTATTTGCAGGAATGATTGAAAATGCTGCTGCTCCTTGTCTAACAGGGGGGGCATGTACAGGATTTGCAAGTGTAGCATCAAAATTATTATTCTTAGGAAGATTCTCTAGTACAGGGCAACCAATTTCAGGATTTGCTTTTTGGACAAGTTCTACAAATCTTTTAGAATTAATGATTAGAGGGGGATTTTTACCAAGGTATTTAATACAAGGATTAACTCACACTTTAGTTTATATGTTTTTATCAACCTTATTTGCAGTATTTTGGGTTAAAACATCAGGAATGGACTCAAGATCCCAAGCAGAAAAGATAATTTCTTCTGGATTACAAATTTCAGGTTTTAGACAAGATGAAAGGATTTTAGAGAGTATTTTAGATAGATATATAATGCCATTAACAGTAATGGGTGGAATGGCAATAGGACTTTTAGCGGCAATAACAAGTTTGATGGGAGCGATAATTTCAGGAACAGCCATGCTTCTTGTTATTATGATTTTCTTCCAGTTTTATGAAAATATAGTGCAACAACATCAAACAGATATGAATCCAGCATTAAGGAAGTTTATAAATAAAGAATAAAATGAAAAAAACTATGGATAAAACAGGAAATGCATTTTTACCTATGATAATTATAATGATTCTATCATTTTTAATATTAGGGCAATGGGATCAAGGACTTATGTTAAAGAATTATATAAATCCTATACTTAATCCGAGTTTTGGAGCTCTTTTAAAATATAATGTTTCTTTAGGGATGACTATTTTAGTTTTTATTATAACCTTGATAACAACCTTAATTCAAAAACATACTACAGATCAAAAAGAAATGAAAAAATTAAGAGAAGAACAAAAAACAATTCAAGAAGAAATGAAAAAAAATAAAGATAATCCTAAGAAAATAGAAGAATTAACTAAAAGAAATATGGAATTAATGTCAAAAACTTTTAGTATGAGTAATAAATCTTTATTAATTACAGGAATTCCTATTATCCTTTTATATAGATGGTTTAATGATTATTTTATCAGTATAAATAATGCAAAGATTTTTGGGTTTATTGGTTGGATTTGGTTTTATATTTTTGCAAGTATTATTTTTAGTATGATATTAAGAAAATGGTTAAAGGTTTATTAATTAAAAGATTTCTTTTTTACAATTTTTAAAAAATCTTCATAACTTAAAACACCATATTCTGTTACAATTTTATGAATAAATTTTTTAGGCACAAATTCAAAAGCAGGATTTTTTATTTTTATCCCTTTAGGAGATTTATTCCAAATTTCAGAGGGCTGTCTATTTTCTAATAAAATTTTTTCAGAGGTATATTTCCAAGAGTCAGCTATGATATATACAGGAATCTTATGATAATATGCAAGTTCTGAAATCGTTTTACTTCCCACTTTATTTATTATTCCTTCATTTAATAAAGCATCTGCACCTAAAAAAATCTTTTTTGTATAGGTCTTGTCTTTAGAATTATCTTTTTCTAATATTGAAGCAAAGGCAGAATCAACAAACATCGTAACTTTTATTCCTGCTTTTTTTAATTCTTTAGCAGTTTTTCTTCCTTGAAATAATGGCCTTGTTTCAGTATTAAAGACTTCAAACTTTTTTCCTTTTGAATAAGAATAAATCAGAGAGTTAACAACATTAGTAGAATGACAATGTGTAAAGATTTTATCGTTTTTTGAAATCAATGAAAAAACATTTTTATTTATTTTATCTTGGGATTCATCAAAATGTTTTGTTATTTCATTATAACGCTTTTTTCCAACAAGAGATAAAACATGCTTAAGCATAGGTTCTGTTGGTCTTAAAGATAAAAGAATTTTTTTTGACTCTCTATTAGGGAATAAAGAATAAGCGTATAAAGCTTTTTTTGCAATATTCTTTGCTCCTTGTATTTTTATAGATTTTATATCTTTAACAATTTTGTCAAACACCCTCTTTTTATCCATTAACAAAAGAAGAAGTCAAGATTTAAAAAATCTCTTTTTCTTTATAAACTATGTTAGAGAGGTTGATAAGTTCAAAAACTGCTGAAAAAAAACCAGAATTAATGATTTTTATTGGTCTACTTTATGGATCTTTATCCATGATTTTAGTACATTTATTTTTTAAAAATGATCAGGTTTTATCAAATTTTTCAGGTTTGTTAGTTGTTTTGTTTTGTGTTATTTTTTCATTGCCTTATATTTATTTTGCAATAAGAAGAGAAGAAAAAGAAGATGAAGAAATTTATGGAATTTATAGTGTTTGGAAAGTCCATAAAGATGCTATTTTTGCTTTTATGTTTTTGTTTTTAGGTTTTGTTATATCTTTCTCTTTTTGGAACATCATTTTAAAAGATCCAAACTTGTTAAATGCACAGATACAGACTTATTGTAACATTAATAATCCAGGAGATATTGAAGGGTGTGTTTCAAGATACAGTTTGACAGGGAATATTATTTCGGGGAGTAGTTTAGACAAACAATCAAGACTTATTTTGATTATAGGAAATAATTTTGGGGTTATGATTTTTACATTGATATTCTCTTTAATTTTTGGAGCAGGAGCAATATTTGTTTTGGCTTGGAATGCAAGTGTTATCTCAGCAGCGATAAGTATTTTTACAGAACATAATATTTCGGGAATTCCTTTAGGTTTAGGAAGGTATATGATTCATGGCTTTCCTGAAATAGCAGCTTATTTCATTGCAGCATTAGCAGGAGGAATTTTGGGGATAGGGTTAGTAAGGAATGGACTTACAAATCGAAGGTTTATGAAAGTGTTTATGAATGTTTTATTCTTAGTATTAATTGCTATGGTTATACTTCTCATTGCAGGAATAATGGAAGTTTATCTAACACCGATTTTATTTAAGTAAGCATGATTAAATATATTACAAATAAGTCAAGTTTTTAAATAAAGAATTTTTATAAAAAGAATGAACCAATTATTATTTATCCCTTTAGTTATTTCTTTCTTAATAACTATTTTCTCTACTTATTATTGGATAAAAAAAGCAGAGAGATTTAATTTAACTGGGAAAGATATGCATAAAAAAAGCGAGGAGAAAGTTGCTGAATCAGGAGGCATAAATGTTATTCTTGGATTTGCAATAGGTGTTTTAATTTATATTGCAATTCAAACCTTTTATATTAATTCTTTAACAAATCTAAATGAAATCTTAGTTTCTTTAATAACAATTTTAGCAATTTCTTTTATGGGTTTTATCGATGATATTTTTGGTTGGAAAATAGGATTAAGTAAAAGGATGAGAATACTATTTATCTTAGTTTCAGCAATACCTCTAAGTGTTATTAATGCAGGGGATTCTACAATGATAGGAATAAATTTTGGGTTGTTCTATCCTTTAATAATAATTCCTTTAGCTGTTTTATGTTGTTCTGTTGCGTTTAATACAATAGCAGGTTATAATGGTTTAGAAACAAGACAGGCAATTATTTTATTAGGTGCACTACTTTTAGTGAATTATTCAATAGGAGAAAAGTGGTTAAGTTTTATAATATTAATAATGATTTCTTCTTTGATTGCATTTTACATTTTTAATAAAAATCCTGCAAAAGTTTTTCCTGGGAATGTATTAACCTATTCTTTAGGAGCATTTATAGCTATAATAGCGATATTTGGAAATATTGAAAAAATTGCTGTTTTCTTTTTTATTCCTTATATTATAGAGGTAGTTTTAAAATTAAGAGGAAAACTGGAAAAAGAGAGTTATGCTAAAATAAATGAAGATGGAAGTCTGGAAATGCCTTATGAAAAAATTTATGGTTTAGAACATTTATCAATTTGGATACTAAAAAAAATAAAACCTAACAAAAAAGTTTATGAGAATGATATTGTTTTATTAATAAATCTATTTCAAATAATAATTATAATTTCAGGCTTTCTTATTTTTAAGATTCCTTTAAATTTTAATTAATGAAATAAATTTAATAAAAGAGATTATGAAAGGTTTTTAAAAGAAAAACCACAAGATTATTATAATGACAGAAGAATCTTTTAAAGAAAAAAAAGAGAAATTTTTAAAAAATTTTGAATTTTTAAAGAACAAAAAATTTCAATTAGCAATAACAATAATCTTATTTTTAATTATTCTTTATACCTCTTTTAGTTTAAGATTACAGAATTTAGACTCTTTGAAAGACGCAACAACTGGGAAGTATATTCCTTCTGATCCTGATGCTTGTTATGAATTAAGAGTTGCTCAAACATTATTAAACAGGGGAAACCTAAATGGTATAGATGAAATGAGAAATCCTGGCTTAAATTTGACTTATACTCAAGAATTACTGCCTAAGATTTTAGTTTTAAGTTATAAAATTTTAAATCCTATAAATACTTCAAGGTTTACACTTGATTACATTGATGTAATGTATCCCAATATTGCTTTTGCTTTATCTATAATTGTATTCTTTTTTTTGGTTCTTTATTTAACAAAATCTAAATTTGCTGCGATTGTTTCTAGTGCAATTTTGGCTTATTCCCCTTCTTATTTGAGTAGATTAATGACAGGTGTATCCAGTCATGAAGCTTTAGGAATGCCATTTTTCTTTTTAGCAATTTTAATCTTTGTTTATTCTTTAAATAATTTTTATAAAAATAAAAAATTATTATTAACTTGCGGAATTTTAACAGGTATTTCTACAGGTTTATCAGTTTTATCTTGGTCAGGTGCGTCTAATTTTTTCATTATGATGATTCCATTTGCATTACTTGTTTATTACCTTTTTAGTGTTAGAGA
>CAYQJI010000006.1:1301-3793 GCA_964417865.1 Candidatus Woesearchaeota archaeon | reverse complement strand
GAAGAAGATAAAGAAAAAAAGTTAAAACATAAAAAAGATTTTATTCTATTTAATTTATTGTGGATTTTTGTTTCTATAATTATAATGCCCTTATTTTCAAATTCTTTTAGTGTGATGTATGGGAAATTTACAACAAATTATGGGATTGTTATTCCCTTTTTTATCTTATTTATGATTTCAGACATATTCTTAGAAAAGTTTAAAGAAAAAATAAAAATTTTAAATTTGAATCAAGAAAATAAAAGAATTTTTTTCTCATTAATTTTAACATTTATTCTTGGAATAGTATTTTTGTTTTTATTAAATAAGAATCCATTTGAATTAGTTTATGGAATATATCACCAAATGCTTTATCCTATGGGGCAAGGGAGAATTGGATTGACTGTTGCTTATTATAGTCAGCCTTATTTAAGTGATATAATCAAACAATATGGAAATTTAGTTTTTTGGAGTTTTTTCTTAGGATTAATTTTGTTAGGTTTTGAGATAAGCAAAAATGTTCATTTAAAAAAAGATAGAATAACCTTTAATCTAATTTGGATTGCTTCTTTATTTGGATTAACATTCACAAGGTATTCTTATTCTTCTGTATTCAATGGAACAAATTTTTTGAGTCAGATGTTATACTTCCTTTCGTTTATAGCATTAATAGGCATCTTCTTATTTTTTTATCTTAATAAAAAAATGAGTATAAAAAATGAAGAGATTATCCTATTATCTTTAACAATTGTTATGTTATTATCTTTAAGATCAGCAGTAAGAGTTTTATTTTTAATTTATACTTTTGTTTCTTTAATGATTGGTTATACCTTAATCAATTTAGAAAGATTAAGAAAAAAAACAAAAGAAGAAATTTCTAAAACTTTTTTATTCTTTTTATTTTGGATTTTATTAATTTCATTAATAATTTTTGTTTATGGAAATCCTTTAACAAATGCTCCTGGAACTTATCAAATCTCTTCTTATTCAGCTAAATATACAGGACCAATTGCAAATAGTCAATGGCAAAATGCAATGGCCTGGGTAAGAAATAACACTAATTATAAGGATATATTTATACATTGGTGGGATTATGGTTATCTCATACAATTAATAGGGAATAGAACTACAGTTTTAGATGGAGGAAATGCAAATAGTTTTTGGGATCATTTAATGGGAAGGTATGGATTAACTGAAACAAATCCTAATGCTTCTCTTAGTTTTATGAAGACACATAATGTTTCTTATTTATTAATAGACCCTACTGATTTAGGCAAATATCCTGCTTATTCTAAGATAGGAAGTGATGATAGATGGGATAGATTTGCTTATATCTCAAGTTTTTCTCTTGATGAATCACAAACACAAGAAAAAGCAAATTCAAAAATTCTAATTTATACTGGGACAAATGGTGTAGATCAAGATTTAGAAATAAGCCAAAATGGTTCAGAATTTTTAATTCCTGGCCCAGAGTATGATGAAATTGGGAACCCGAATTATAAAGCTTATATTATTGGAATATTAGAGGAGACAGTAAAAAATGGAAATAAAACTTCCTTTTTACAACCTAATGCGATTATATTTTATAATAATAAACAGATTAAAGTTCCTATAAGATATCTTTATGCTAATGAAGAAATTTTTGATTATAAAAATGGGATTAATTCAACTTTTTTTATTTACCCTTCAATTTCTTCAAGTTCTATGAATCTGATTGGTGCTGGTTTATACCTCTCTCCAAAAGTTTCAAAGAGTTTATTTGCAAGGCTTTATTTAATGAATGATCCTTTTAATGAATATCCAACAATAAAATTAAAAGGCTTTATTTAATGAATGATCCTTTTAATGAATATCCAACAATAAAATTAAAAGTTAGTGAAGATTCCCAGATAGTTGGTTTAATAAAAGAAATGGGAAATAAAATGGGGGATTTTGTAAGTTATAATGGAAATTTTGAAGGCCCTTTAAAAATTTGGGAAATTAATTATCCTGAGTATATAAAAGAAAATCCAGAATTTATGAATCCTGATGGGAAATATGCTGAATTTGATAATCTCAATTTTACAAAGTAATTTAATCTGATTAAAAAAAGATAAAAATGCAAAAAAATTTTAATGAAAAAATTATTATAATCCTTGGAACAAGAGCAGAATTAATAAAGATGTTTCCTTTAATGTTAGAACTACAAAGAGCTAAAATCCCTTATTATTTTATTCATACTGGTCAACACAGTTTAAAAGATTTATGTAATAAATTAAAAATTAAAGAACCGGATGTGATTTTAACAGAAGAACCAAAAAAGAGTTCAAAATTTAATACAAATCAGATTAAAGCTATCTTTTGGAATATTAAATTGATATTTAAAATAAAAAAAGAAATAAAAAAATTTCCAAATCTTAAATATGTGATTTATCATGGGGATACTATGACAACAGCAACTGCTTCAATTGCAAGCTCAAAATTTTTTAATTTTTTTAAAAAATATAAAACTATTCATTTAGAAGCTGGATTGA
>CAYQJI010000006.1:0-1228 GCA_964417865.1 Candidatus Woesearchaeota archaeon | reverse complement strand
TTGTTCCTTCTGAATTTTCAAAAGAAAATGTTAAAAAATATAAGAATAAAGAAGTAATAATAACCGGAAATACAATAATTGATTCTGTTAAAACCTCTTTGGATATTGCTAAAAAAGAAAAAATAAAACCCCTGTCAAATAAGAGGTTTGTTTTGATAACTATTCATAGACATGAAAATTTAAAAAATAAGAAAAGATTAGGAAAAATTGTTAAAATACTTAAAGGTATAAATATACCTTGTTTTTTCTTAGTACATGATAATACATTTAAAAAATTAGAAAAATTTAATTTTTTAAATAGATTAAAAGAAAATAAAAATCTTAATTTAATAAAACCATTAGACTATATTTCATTTATTTATCAAATGAGCAAATGTTCATTGATTATCTGCGATGGAGGAAGTATGCAAGAAGAAAGTTTAATTTTAAAAAAACCATGTATACTCTTGAGAAAAAATACTGAAAGACAAGAGGGTCTTCAAACAAATTTTCAATATCTCTCTAAATTAGATGTTGAAAAGACAAAACAGAAAATTAAAGAATATCTTAATCCAAATTTTAAGATAAAACTCTTTGAAAATCCTTATGGAAAAGAAGGAGTAAGTAAAAATATTTTATCTATCTTAAAAAAGGAAATACAAAGATAAAAAAGGTTTGGAAAATTTTAAATACATAACCCTTAAAAAGAGATTTTGATTTTTTTATGAATGGATAATAAAAAAGAGATTAAAATATATCTTCAATATCCTTGGAAATTTCCTGATTCTCCTTACTACAAATATTTGATAGATTATCCCCCAGAAGAAATAAAATTTGAAAATATTTCAAATCAAAAGGGGGTAATTATCAATAAAAAGTTCTTTTGGTTTTCTAATTTTTTAAAGAGAAATATCAGGAGAGGCTTAGATAATTTTAACCTATCCTTACCAAATTCCCACCTAAGTCCAGAAGGGGATTATGACCTAATTCATTGTGCCCATTGTATGAGCAATAATAAAAACCATGGGTTATGGACATAGAAAGCGAGTGGCAATTATATGTTGGAAAAAAGAATAAAAATTCTAAAGATAAAGTTAAAAAAATTTTATTATCAAGGAATTGTAAAAAAATTTTACCCTGGACTAAGACTACAGCTAAAGAATTAATTAAAGAATTCCCAGAAATAAAGAATAAAATAGAAGTGATTTACCCTGCTGTTCCTTTAAAGATAATAAAAAAAGAGAATAAC
>CAYQJI010000005.1:37319-50294 GCA_964417865.1 Candidatus Woesearchaeota archaeon | reverse complement strand
ATTATTAGAATTTGCAATTTTTTTAAACTGTCTTAAATCAATAATAGATTCTTTCTTTTTCCTATTGAAAATCATAATATTATTAGTTGTTTTTTATTTTTAAACTTAGCTAATCTCTTTTAAAGATAAAAATATTTGTTTAGAAACATTTTTTAAATGAATTATATTAATAATTACATGGTGAATGTTAAATCAATTCCAGAACTTATACTAGATATAAGCCCTTATTATAAGAAGAAAGGATCCCCTGAAGCTTCTCACACTTTAATTTATGATTCTTCTTCTGAAACTTTAGAACCGATTTATTTTTATCTCTTAGATTTAATGAATGACATGGGTTTATCTCCTGAAAAATTAGAAGACAATTTTGTTTCTACTCCTGGTTCAGGTCATTTTTCAGAACTTGGACAAAAAGCAACATTGATGCAACAACAAGCATCAAAATTGTTAGGAGATGCAAATACCGTGATAAAAAGTATCTTAAATATTGTTTATGATTTAAAGGATTTTAAATTAAGGTTAAAACAATATGAAAATTTAAAATCAAAAGATGAAAATGAAAGAGAAGCAGCTTATCTATCTTTAAAACAAATATGGATGGATAAGGTAGATATCTCTAAAGGGAATTCAAGCATAAAAGCTATGACATTTGGCCAGTCTGGTTTTGAATTATTAATTGACGCTTTTTTAAAATGTAAAACTGAAAAAGATGTTGATTCATTAGATTTAAATGACAGAGTAAAAAGAGCAGTTAAAGGCAGAATACAAGAATTTAATCTTTGGTTACAACAGTCAGAGTCAGAATTAAAAAAGAGATATGAACTCGAAAGAACTTATCTTAAAAGCCAGATGAATAGTTTAAAATTATATTCTCAATGGGCTCGTCCTTATTTGAAGGCAGCTAAAATGTTAGAGCAAAAAGAATCTAACAGTGCTGCTCTAGTAAAAACATTTAATACTATTCTTTTAGAATTAACCTTATTCGGGAAAATGAAATTGGATTTAGCTGATGAATTTTCAAAAAATAATATTCCTGAATTTTTGCTTGGAAAATCAAGGATTAACAATAAATTTTATTTAAAGAATAAAATAAGGAGAGATTATTATTCTTGTATACTTGTAAATTTTGTTTTTAGAGGAATTCCTCAAAAAATAAGTCAACAAGGACATTATACTTTTGGTGGGAGAACTGAAATCTCTTTTAAGGCTTATGCATTAAACTCTGAAGAAATAGACAAATTAAAAGAAGAATTAAAAAAAGCCGAATATACGGATGCATTAGAACTTGTGGAAGGATCAACAAAAGAAAGTTTAGATGTTATGGCAGATGAGATTAATTCTTTTTTAAATGAAAAATCAGAAGAAAAAAATGAAAGTAATAAAGAAACATCTAAAAATTTAAAAGATGAATCAAATCCTTTTTTAGCCTTATTTGGGAAATATGAAAGTTCTAATAATGAAAAAAAATCACAAAATAAAAAAGAAGAACAAAAAACCATTGCTCCTGACAATGATATAGAATCAGAATATTTAAGAGCTCTTGCAGCAGAAAATTCTAAATCCAAACTTTTTGATATATTTAACTTATATAAAAAATCCCATGGTATGCCAAGTTATACCTAATTTTACAAATAACAGTAAAACTTTCTCTTTTTTTAAATTAAAAATTTATTGATTATTATGAAAACTAAAATTTTTCCAATAAAAAGAAATATTTTTATTAAAAAAATAAAAAGAAAGGAAATCTTAGAAAAAAAAGAAAATTTGGAAAATAAAATTGAAGAAAAAAGAGAGAACACAGAAAAAGAATCTGAAAAAAATTTTGATTCTGAAGATATCAATAACAAAGATTTGGAAGATAATGAAAAATTTAATTTTATAGAAAGTGAAAACAATGAATTTATTCAAGGTTTTCAATTGGAAAATTTAATCATTTCTGTTTCAGATAATCCTGAAAAAAATAAGGAAGAAAAAGAAAATTCAAATAATAAGAATTCAACTAAAAATCTTGAAGAATCTTTTTCTGAAACACAAATAAAGAGAGACATTAAAGAAGATTCCGAAATTTTATATTCTCCTGAAGTGAAAGATAAAGAATATATATCAAATCCAAAAGAATTAAAAATTGACCCTTTTGATAAAAAATTTAATCCTGTTTCAAAAATAGAACTTAATGATAAATCTTATAATTTAGATAAACAAGAAGAAAAAAGATATTCTATAGAAAAACCTGATTTTATAATAAACTCTTTTAATCCTGAGAGAGACGAATTAAGAGAGAATTATCTTTTGTTTAAAAAAAATAAAAAATTTAATATTTGGTGAGATAAAGATAAATTTAAAAAAAGAAGTTTAAAGAAGATAAAAGAATAAATTAATAAACAATTTTATGCTTAATATATAAATTAAATTACTCCAAATAAAATTTAATAAAAATTATTTTAAAATAAAATGACTAATTATGAAATAAAAGATATTTATCAGGGAGGAAGTTCTACTTTTAAAGAAAACTATGGAGACTTTATAGGTTATAGGGCTAATTTAAAAAGTTTAGGAATGACTACTGATCCTAGAACAGCAAATGTAATAAAAGATGCTTCTCTTAAACTTAATACAGGAACTAAACATATTGAAGTTTCTGCTGTTTCGCCAGAGGTTTTTGAATCAATACCTAATGAACAATTAAAAGAATTAAAAAGGATGAGTGAAATAACAGGTGTTGATGTCTCTTTACACGGCCCTATAATTGAACCTTCTGGGATATCCCAAAATGGATATTCTGAATCAAGTAGACTTGGTTCTGAAAGACAAATGTTTTCAGCTATTGAAAGAGCTCATGAAATTAAACCTAATGGAAATATAGTTGTTACTTTTCATTCATCTGCTGGAATTCCAGGAATAATCCATGAAAAGGATAAAAAATTAGAAGAGGGGTTTGTAATAAATACAGAAACAGGGTCTATAGGCAGAGTTCCTATAAAAGAACATAATTTTCCAGGAGAATCTAAGGAGATTAATTTAAAAGAAGAATTAAAAGCTATAAATGAAGAACAATGGAATGAAAAACTTAGAATTTTAAATCATTATTCTGAGATAGCAGATGAATCATTATCTAAGTCTCTTGGGGTGAAAATTCTCTCTGATTCTGAAATAAAAAATAATAAACCTCTAGTTCCTGAAGAAAAAGAAGCAAGAAACTTGTATAATCGAGGGGTTGGTTTACTTAACTCTTCTTATATTGATTTAAAAAGAGCATTTGAACTTGCTTATGAAAAAGCATCTGATATTGAAAAAGATAAAATAAAAAATTTTTATAAAGAAATTGAAAAAGATGTACAAAAGATACATCAAACTCCTTCTGAGATTGAAAAAGTTATGAAAACTAAGGATGTAATTAATAGAGGAATAGAATTTTTGAATTCAAATATTTCTGCTCCAGAGATTTACAAAGATTTAAATGATTTTGCAAAAGAAAAAACAATTGAAACTATCTCTGATTTAGCAGTTGATTCTTTTAAAAAATTTAAAAATACTTCTCCTATAATAAGCATTGAAAATCCTCCTGCAGGAATGGGTTTTAGTACAGGAGAAGAATTAAAAGAAATAATTGAAAAATCAAGAGAGAAATTTATTGAAAAACTAAAATCAACCGGTATGAATGAAAAGAAAGCTAGAGAAGAAGCAGAGAAACTAATTGGTGTTACTTGGGATGTTGGTCATATAAATATGATGAGAAAATATGGCTATGATTCTAAAGATATTATTGAAGAAACAGAGAAAGTTACTCCCTTGGTTAAACATGTTCATCTTTCTGATAATTTTGGATTTGAACATACTGAACTCCCTATGGGAATGGGAAATGTCCCTATAAAAGAGATTATGGAAAAGTTAGGAAAAGAAGGTTATGACTCTAAAAAGATTATTGAAGCAGGAAACTGGTGGCAGCATTTTCAAAGATCTCCTTTAAAAGAAACTCTTGAAAGTTTTGGTTCTCCTATTTACTCTTCAGGACAAGCACCTTATTGGAATCAAAGTTTAGGCTTTCAACAAAATTATTATTCTGGATATGGAGCATTTTTACCTCAAAAAAATTATGAAATTTTTGGGGGAGGATTCTCAGGTTTGCCTTCTGAATTTGGCGGGCAATTAAAGCAAGATAATAATAGACTTTCAGGAAACCCATTAGAATAAATTTGAAATATTTAAAAACACAAAAATCTTGGTTTTAATATAAAAAGATGGTGAAAAAAGAAAAACTCCAAATAGAAAAAGATATAGAACGCGATTTAAAAAGAGAAGAAAAGAAAAAAGAAAATGAAAAATTAGATAAGGATAATTTTCCAACATTAAAGATTAAGCTTGAATCAGAGATAGCTTTAGATTTTGCAACTAAAGTTTATGAACTCTTCAATAAGCTTGTAAAATCGGTTATCCTATTTGGTTCTTCTGCAAAACAAACTTCAACTACCTCTTCTGATATTGATTTAATAATCCTAATAGACGATTGTTCTATTAAATGGGATGATGAACTTATTTCTTGGTATAGAGAAGAATTAGACAAACTTTTAAGAAAAAATCCTTATCAGAAAGTTTTACATATAAACACAATAAAACTGAGTACTTGGTGGGAAGATTTAATGATTGGTGATCCTGTTATAATCAATGTTATCAGAAACGGAGAAGCAGTGATTGATTTTGGTGGTTTTTTCACTCCTTTAAAATTTTTATTATTAAATGGAAAAATAAAATCTACGCCTGAGGCCATATATTCTTGTCTTGAAAGAGCACCTTTACATTTTTTAAGAAGCAAAAATGCAGAACTCGGAGCAATTGAAGGGTTATATTGGGCGATGGTTGATTCTAGTCATGCTGCTTTAATATCAGCAGGAGTTTCTCCTGCTTCTCCAGAACATATACCATTAGATTTAAAAGAAATTTTTGTTAATACAAAAAAATTGAATATGAAATATGTTGTTTGGTATAGAGATCTTTTGTTATTGCATAAAAAAATAAGTCATGGTGAAATAACTGATTTAAAAGGCATTGAAATTGATGATTGGCAAGCAAAAACTCAAGAATTTATAAGAGTTATGGCAGAATTAGTAAATAAAAATATAGAAAAATAAAAATAAATTTTATTCTCAATTTAAAGAGATTTATTTGAAATATCTTTGATCTTTTTTATAAAGTTCATATTCACAAAGAAGAAGAGTTCCTTCTGCTTCCAAAATTGTCCTTGCTTGTGGATTTTTTAAAATGTTTCCTCCATAAATCTCTCTTAATGGTTTTATTGTTTTTTCCACAATTTCTGCTCTTGCTTTGTTGCTTAGAACTACTTCCCCATTCTCTCTAACCCTAAATTTATCTGATATGTCTTTCATTTTTCTTTTTATTTAATTTAATTGAGTTTAAGTAGTTTTTTCAGAACTTTCACTTATTCCTGAAGCATATTCTTTATACATGTCTTTTTGATATCTTGGAAAATATTTTAATCTTAATTCTTCAACAGAATTTTCCTGTATTAATCCAATTCCCATTCTTATATTTTGGTAATCTTTCAAAGTTTTTTCTAATTTTTTAACTTCATCTTCATTTTCTATCTTTGAATATCCTTTCTTATGCCCCTTTAATTTATAATCAATCTCATCTATCTTCTTTTCTAAATCTCCCATTTTTAAGCCTCCATTCTTTAATAAAAACCCATTTATTTTTTCTGCATCTTCTTTATCAGCATATTTTGACAAAATAGAATTATAAAAATTTAAAAATTGTGAGATATTCGCTTTTGCAAACTCTTCATTATACTTTTTAGGATAAATATTCATAACTAAGTTTAATCCATCCTCACTTCTTAATGAGCCTAATAACAAATCTTTTTCAGTGCTACTTATCTTTCCCATTGAATCAGCCAAATCCATAAGAGCATAATTCATAAACCTTGGGTCTGTTTCTTTAAATCTAAGAGCTGCCAATGCTGGAAAATATCTATTTATATCTTCAAATATATTTTTTTCAGGTTTTTCTTCTGGTTTTTTATCTTTATCTGCCATTTTATTTTTTATAAGGTTTATTTAATTTAGATTTAAAATCATTAGATTCATTTTTTACATTATCATATTTCTCTTTTATTCCTTCAAGAATTTTTGAAAGTGAATATACTCCTGCAATGAAGCAAGTTGTAGTGCTTCCAACAACACCTAATTCTGAAAGTATCTTTTCTAAATTACTTAATTGATTAATTTCATTATTTAAAATCTTATCTCCAAAATAAATTGAACCAACTAATCCTGCTCCAGCCAAAAGGAATAACCCTAAATTATCAGTTATATTTGTTGTTTTCTCTTTTTTGTATTCTCTTAGATTCTCTTTTGGTATATAAGGTTCAACATTAAAGTTTGAATTTTTTGTTTTTTCCATAATTTCTATAGAAATCTGAAGTTTATAAATCTTTCGTTTTGTTATTACTAAGAAAAAGTAACATTTTAAGAAATTAAATCTTTTTTTCTGTTCTCTCTCTGTAAATTATTTTCTTTTTTCCAGGGATTTTTGCATAAATTTGTTTTAATAATCCTCTAGCTAATGAAACATTTTTATCTGTTGAAACATGAATTGAAAAGACTTCATTCCCTTTATTTAAAATAGCTGCTTTGGCAATCGGTCTACCAAATGATAACTGCATTCCTGTTTGCATTCTATCTGCACCTGCTCCTGTAAGCATTTTATTTTCTCTTTGTATATGATGAGGATAAGGTATTACTTTGAATAAATACTGATCTTTCATTAAAGAGTCAAGTTTTTTATTTATGAATTGTCTTACTGCTTCAAGTGCATTTTGTCTAATCTGGACTTTTTCTTCCATAACTAAACTTAAAGATTTTGAGAATTTCCCTTCCTTATAAGCATTTAAATTTCCCATAGTAAACTTTACTATCTTAGAAGGAGGAATCACTTTCACATATGCTTTTTGTTTTCTTTTGCTTGTTCTTGTGTAAGGAACAACATGTTTTTTTGAATATGAATTTGATCTTCTTAAAGCCATTTTATTTTATCTCCACTTTAGTTGTTAAAGCCTGCCCTGGTAATCCTATACTGAAAATTGCTCTCACTAAACCTTTATTCCCATGGACTCCTGAAATCTTTCCAATAATCTTTTTTCCTGCAGGAGAAGTCCAAATAACTTCTTTACCAATAAATTTTTCAGCCTTTTCTTTATTATCTACATTTTCTATTTCAATAAGATAATGTCTATTTGTGATAGTATGCCTGCCTCTTCTAAATTGAATAATTTTTCCTGTTGTCATTATATTTTTTAAGAAAGTTAGTTTTTAAAAGTTTCTCCTTTAATTTATTTATTTTTCTTTTCTAAAACAACGATATCTCTGCCAATATAAGAATCTTCTCTAAATTCTTCTATAGGAAATCCTTCAACTAAATTTAAATTAGTTTTTTCTTCAATAAATTTAAAGTTACAACGAATCTTTTCATTTTTGTTAATTATTAAAGGGGATGTAAAAACTATTCTACCTTTTACCTTGTATGAGAGATGACTAAAAACTTTTATAACTAAATTTTCAAAATCTTTTATTATCTTTTTGGATTCTTCTTTATTAGGAACTTTTTTTTGTAATTCTCCTAATTGAGGCTCTGTAATTATAGCATCTATATTATTAATCTTTAATTTTGAAGAATCTTTTTTTTTTTGTTTATAATTTCTTCTATCAAAGTTAAAATAAGAAAGATTCTGTCTTGCAAATCTTATAGCATCAGGATTTATATCTACACCAACTACTCTTATCTTTTGTAATAAAGCTTCTTGTAATATATTACCAACACCACAAAAAGGATCTAAAATTCTTTGATTTTCTTTAACCTTAGCTAAATTTATCATAATTTTTGCTAATCTTGGAGAAATTGATAATTCAGGTCTTCTAAACGGTTTTTTCATATCTCTTTTTTCAATTTCATCGTAATCACAGTTTTGAATTATTTTTCCAAAATTGTCTTTAAAAAGAAAATAGTTTTCTTGATTTTTTGAGGAGGGTAAAAAAACCATCTCCTCGTTTTGTAAATTTAGAATTTTTCCTAATTTTTTTTCAGAGGCCTTTAAATTCTCTTCTTTAAATCTTTTTTTTAAATAAAATGAAATTTTTTCATAAAAAGGACATTCAAAATTAAATAAAGAATAATTTAGCTTGTTCTCTTTTCCATAATACAAAAACATTGAATTTAATTTTGTTATTATCTCTTTATCATTTCCTGAGGCTAAAACTTCCCCTATAAATATTGTTCCGCCTAATTTTTTTATTGTGTCTTCTTTTAATTTTTCATTTTCTCCTATACTTATCAGAAGAGCATTTTTTATTTTGTCTATAATTTTAAAATTTAAATAATTATTCTCAAGAAAATTAATAATCTCTGCAGTTGATAGTTCTATATTTCTTCCTAAAATAAAAAGATATTCCATAACAATTTATGAAGATATGAACTTAAAAATTTATGCTATCCTTTCTAAAATAAGTTTTATATCCTAATAATTTTTATATTCCAAAATTAACTTCTAAGAAAGTTCTTATTGTGGAAAAGATACAATTATTTAAAGTTAGATTCGATTTTATTATAATCTTTAATATAGTGAAAACTTCTTCTATCATTCTTTTTTGTTTATATTTTCTTCTTTATTTTCTTGTTTTTTAGAAAGCAAATCACACCTTTGATTATATTCTATAAGGTCATTAATTAGCAAAAAGGATTTTTTTCTTATATCATCTACTTTATGGAGATTTAAACCTTCTTTTTTCATATTTTCTTTTTCATTAATTAATTCTTTTAATGTTCTTAGATGAGTTGGTTGAATCATTCCTTTTTTTATTAATTTTTTATCAAATTCATTTAATAATTTTTCTTCTTCTAAATTTCCAAATATTGTCTTTAATAAGGTAAAAATTTCTTTATAAAGATCTTGGATTGTTTTTTCTAATGTTTTTTTCTCTATTTGTTTTCTTAAATCTTTAAGTCTTTTTAGGTATTCTTCTGCTCCTTTTAAAAGTTCATCAACTTCTTTTCCTGATATCTCTTTTATTTTTTCATGTTCATAATCTCTCCATAAATCCACTACTCTTTCAAGAAAATCAAGATATTTTTTTTCAATCATTTTTGTTTCATAAAATTCTCTCTTGAACTCTCTTAGCAATTCCTTTTTGGCATTAGGAGGAGCACATCCTGCAAGCATTAATAAAGCCTGAGATGGAGTAGTAATTCCCCAAAATAATTCTGTTATGCTTGATTCTAACATTACTGATTTAACCCTTTTTACTGTTTTATCTCCCATTGACATAAAAGTGTCAATTGCCTCAGGTGAAGGTTTTAATTTTCCCATTCTTAAAAGAGCTTTCCAAGGCATAAATGTGCCTCTATCATAAATAGGTATACCATCTCTAATAAAAGTGAAGATAACAGGATGAGCATCTTTAACACTCTCCCAAAAATCAGTTAAAAGATATATTTGGGGAGAAAGTTTGTTTTGAACACCTGCTAAATTTGAAGCCTCATCAACATACTGATAGATTATTGCTCTTAATCTTTCTTTTAATTCAATTCTTGGCATTCTTTTTACATCAGTATCATTTATAATTACAAAGATATCTACATCAGAAGTAGGCACAGCTTCTCCCCTAACTAAACTTCCACCTATCACATAACTTACAACATATTTTTCAAATTTCCTTAAAACTAAAGACTTATGTATTTGAGCAACTCTCAAAGCACCTAAAATTCCCTTATCGTAAATAGGATAAGACAAAGAGATTGCTTCTATTAAATCAAATTTACTATCTAAACATATCTCCCATAAATCATTAACTGTTTTTAGGTTAATCCAGATATCTTTTTTTGATTCTTTTACCCTTTCTATTATATTCTCTTTTATTTTATCATACTCTTTTTCTTTTTCTTCTGGAATTACTATGATAAGTTGAACCATCTTTTCTGCTTCTTTTGGTATCTCTTCTTCTTCAATAAAATTTTTTATAGAGGAAGGTGGTAAAATTCCAATTGCTTCAATGAAAGGATATTTTTTTATCAAAGAACTTTTTAATTTGTCTATATCTTTTTTTAATTTGTCTATCTCTATTTGCTCTCCTTTTTTATATTCTTGAGATTTTTCTAAATTATTTTCTTCGTTTTTTTCAGAAATTTTATTTTTCTCATAAGAAGTCATTTCAGGGATATCATTTTCTTTTTTTTCTTCATTAGAAGAATTTTCTTTTTTGTTCTCATCCATATTAAATAAAAATTAAATGTCTATTTAAAATTATCTTTAATCTTTTTGAGTAAAAACTAAACTCACTTTATTTGTGACTAAACCAAAAAACAATTTTATTATCATTTATTTCATCAACTCTCAAAAAACCAAATCTTTCAAATTGAATTAAATCATTAACTTTTAATTTTTCAACAGCTTTTTCAGCAAATCCTTCTATTACTTCTGCATTAGGCATCATTATCTTTACATTTATTCCTTCACTAACCCAATTTATCTTTGGAATATTTTTTTGATTATCATCCATAAATTCTGCTTCTTTTTCATTTATTATTCTTATATTATAAAGATTCATTAATCTAACTTCTTTCCCTTTACTTGTATCAAAATCTTCTTTTGAAATGTAAATTTCATTATTAACTTTTATTGTTCTTTCTTCTTCTTTTAAGGGATGTATTTTAACCTTAATTTCATTAATTTTTGGACTATTTTTAATTTTTAATCTTATTGGATTAAAAACACATGAATACCTATTTGCTATTTGGTCTATTATTTTTCTATTTATTGAAGCAATCATATTAAAATCAAGAGTTGCTGATTTTTTTGATATACCAATATGTTTTAATAACTCATAATATGTCTCTTTTACTATACCTCTTCTTCTTAAAGCTCTTAATGTTACAAGTCTTGGATCATCCCATCCAATATATTTTCCAGATTCAATTAATTCTCTTATTTCTCTTCCTTGAGTTACAGCATCTAAAACTTGGAATCTCCCATATTGAGTAATTGTTTGTTTTGGAAGATTTAACAAATCTTTTATTCTATCTTGTAACTCTATTCTTTGTTCAAATTCATTACTTCTTAATATATGGGTCACTTTACATAAACCATCTTCAATGGGATTATAAAAATCATACATTGGCCATACCTTATATCTATTTCCTAACTTATAATGGGGTGTTTCAACAATTCTGAAAATAACAGGATCTCTCATGACTTGATTTAAAGATTTCATATCACCTTTAAGTCTTAAACTAACTTCTCCTTCCTTATATTTACCATTAAGCATTTCTTTCCAATAATCCATATTCTCTTTTTTTGTTTGATTCCTATGTTCACATTCTTTTCCTTTATGTCTTAATTCCCTTAATTTTTCTTGTTCACAAAAACAAACATAAGCATTATCAGTATTAATTAATTGTTCAGCATAGGAATAAAGTTTTTCCATATCATCTGAAACATACCTTATTTCATCGGGTTTTATGTCTAAATACTCGAGAACGTCTTTTTTCATTGCGTCAACATATTCTTGACTTACTTTTTCAGGATTTGTATCTTCAAATCTTAAAATGCACTTTCCATTATACTCTTTTGCATAAGAATAATTAAATAAGAACGAAATAGCATGGCCTATATGATTATATTTTGAAGGTTCAGGAGGTATTCTTGTTACAATTTTTCCTGGAATAACATTAGGAATTTTTGGAAGTTCATCTTCTCCTCTTGTTTCTCTTTTACTTATTAATTCTTTTAAATTATCAAATTCTTTTTTTTGTTCTTCTAAAGTCATAGAATTAACAAGATTTACTTTTTCGTTGATTATTTTGGAGATATCTTTTATTTCTTCTCTTTTTAATCCTTCATGAAATAAAGCATTGATAACATTTCCTTGAAGGCATTTTCCATCATGTTCTAAAGCATTTTTTAATGCATATGCAATTATTTTTTCATTTAAATCTTGAATCATAACTTAATCATTTAAACTAAGTTTTAAAGATTTTCTATTAAATATAAAATTATTAAGACAGAACTTCAACTTAAAAAAGTTTAAAAGCATTACATTTTTTAATAATTTAATCATTACGGCCCTATAGTCCAACGGCTAAGATATCTCGTTTACACCGAGAAGACCAAGGTTCGACTCCTTGTAGGGCCATTATCCTTATTTTTTAAAAATTTTTCAAGAATTATCTTTTAATATCTTTATTATACTTTTATTAATCCCATTTATATCCCCTTCGCCGTTTATATTGATTATTTTTATCTTCTTTTCTTTTAAGAAGTTTAAAACTTTTTTTGTTTCAGAATTATAGATTTTTAATCTTTCTTTAATCACTTCCTCATTGTCATCTTTTCTTTTTTCAAGTTTGGCTCTTAATAAAAGTCTTTTTATTATTTCTTGATCTTTTACTTCTAAATTAATCACTTTAATACTTTGGATTACTCTTTCAATTTTTAATTCTTTTAATATTTCTAAAAGATTTTCTGCTTGTTTTAAATTTCTTGGAAAACCATCCAATAAAATATCTTTTTCTTTATTTAATAAAATAAAATTTTTTGTTATTTCTGTTGACAATTCATCTGGAACAAGTTTTCCTTTTGAGATTAAAGAATCAATTTGTTTTCCTAATTCTGTTCCTTTAGAAACTTCTTCTCTTAACTGTTCTCCTGTTGAGAAATGAAGATAACCCAAATTTTTTGAAATGAGTTTTGATTGAGTACCTTTACCTGATCCAGGAGGGCCAAAGATTATTAATATATTCATAATTATAACATGAAAAAGAATTTTTTAAATTTATTTCAAATAAATTTAGCGATAGAATTCAAGATTATCAAAAGTTTTTGAAGAATTCTCCTTTAATAAATTCCTCATTACTTTCTTTATTTGAAATTCTCTCTAAAATGTTGATCTAGAATCAGCAATTAATATTGAG
>CAYQJI010000005.1:37069-37303 GCA_964417865.1 Candidatus Woesearchaeota archaeon | reverse complement strand
GGTTTCATAATCTAAATTCTTTCTAGCTTTGCACCTTCTTTAGTATCCACAACTTGATACCCCTCTTTTTTTAGCTGATCTCTTAATTCATCAGCTTTTACCCATTCTTTATTAAGCCTGAATTTATTCCTTTGGTTAAATAATTCTAAAATATTTTGTGGTATTTCTTTTTCTTGTGAAGTACTAGGGGCTATTTCACTTAATCTAAGCCCAAAAACCCTATCAAAATCCAAA
>CAYQJI010000005.1:0-36995 GCA_964417865.1 Candidatus Woesearchaeota archaeon | reverse complement strand
AATCCCACATAATTCCTAATGCTCTGGGTGTGTTTAGGTCATTAAATACTGCTTTTTTAAAATCGACTAGATATTTTTCTGCTTGAGTTGATAATTGATTAAGACCAATAATCTGAGAATTTTCTCCTTTTAATTCCATCACCTTTCTAATTAGATTGAAATAAGTTGTCTTTGCCGAGTTTAAAATTTCGCTCCCATAAATCAGGGGTTTCCTATAATGAGTGTTTAAACATAAGTACCTATAAGCTAAAGGGGGGATTTTATTGGATTTAAGTGTGTCTAAATTAACTATATTACCCACAGATTTGCTCATCTTTTCTTTATTACTCATAACTAAAAACTCTGAATGTAACCAATAGTTAACAAATTTTTTGCCTGTTGCTGCTTCTGATTGAGCAATTTCATTTGTATGGTGGATTGGTATATGATCTATTCCTCCAGTATGAATATCAAAAGTTTCCCCTAAATACTTCATAGACATAGCGGAACATTCAATATGCCAACCAGGAAAACCCCTACCCCAAGGAGAATCCCATTCCATATCTCTATTCTCTTCAGGTTTAGAGAACTTCCATAAAGCAAAATCAGTCTTGTTCCTTTTTTCTCCCATCTCTATTCTTTTTCCTGCTTGAAGTCCTTTGATATCTAATCTTGCTAATTCTCCATATCTTGGAAATTTAGATGTATCAAAATAAATTCCGTCCGAAGTCTTATAAGTATAACCTTTTTCTTCTAATTTTTTAATTAATTTTATTTGGTCAGGAATATGATCTGTCGCTTTACAGATTACATGAACCGGTTGGATATTAAGTTCTTTCACATCTTTCAAAAATTGAATTGTCCATTTTTTTGATATTTCCCAAGCTGTTTGGTGGGTTTCTCTAGCAGCTTTCTGTAATTTATCTTCACCTTCATCAGCATTGCTAGTTAAATGCCCAACATCAGTTATATTCATAACGTGTTTTACATTATACCCTGCATATTCTAAAACTCTTCTCGCAATATCTGCAAAAGTATAAGCTCTTAAATTACCAATATGTGCTCTCCCATAAACAGTTGGTCCACAGGTGTACATTCCAACATGATTTGTAGGAAGGGGGGTAAATTCTTGTAATTCTCTACCAAGGGTATTAAAAAAAATAACCTTTTCTTTTTTGTCCATTTTTATTTCTTTTTCTAAGTTCATTTTTATATTTAATTCTTTCTAATTTCATAAATTAAATTTTCTTTTCTGCATTTCTTTATATTTCTTCTAATTTTACGTAATGCTAATTTTTTTAAAGGATAATTTATTTTGTTATTTAAAGCGCAGCTAGTTTAGTGGTAGAATTCGAGATTGCCAATGAGAAGCGCCAAGGTTCTTCCTCACACCATCCCCTTTTAGAGACGGATAGAAGAACAAGGTCCTCCTTCACAGTCTCTCCTTTGGGAGATTAAGCAAAAATCTCGTGACCCGAGTTCGATTCTCGGGCTGCGCATATTTTTTTAATTAATTTTTTGATTGATCATTTTTAATAATCTTTAAAAAATTTATAATTAACAAAATTTTATAAACCCAATAATCCAAATATATAATAGACATACAATTTATGTTATAATAAAAAAAGAGGTAAAATGGTTATATCAAATATAACAAATAAGATTAAGAGAATTTTTTCTAAACCTTCTAAATTCTTTGAAGATTTAAATAAAGAAGAAGGAGTTGGAGAATCTTTTAAATTCTATGCAATTCTTTTTTTATTTTATACTCTCCTTTATTATGGAGTCCTATTTTTATTTAAGAATAGTGAAAAATTTTTTTTATTTAGTATTCCTCTTTCCTATGGTTTAGGTTTAGGATTAAGTTTTGTAGGTGCAGCTATACTTCATGTATGGATTTTAATTTTTGGGGGAAAAGAAAAATATTCTAAGACTTATCAATTATCAGTTTATTCCTCATTGCCTAGCTTACTTTTTGGTTGGTTTCCAATAATAGGACATTTAGTTGGTTCTATTTACAGCATCTGTCTTTTAATAATAGGTACTCAAAAAGTATATAAGATACCAAAAATAAAAACATTGTGGATGTATGTATTTATCCCTCTTATAATCTTATTGGTTTTGATTATACTAATTGCAGTATTATTCGGGATAAGTTTGATTGGATACTATTCAAAATTTATATTTTAAATAACCCTTAAATAATTTTTATAATCTTAATCTATACCTTTTGAATGTTTTTCTCTTTATGGATCTAAATTCCACCCTGTTTAAATATAGCTTTTTCTTTAACATTTTAGATTAAATCTAAACTTTCAAATCATTTTTTAATAAATTTTTTAACGGTTTTGAAAGGAGGTAAAAAAATATGAAAAAAAAATAAAAGAAATTTAAAATTTTTAACAGGAATTTTGTTAGGGGTATTAGCAATTACAGGAGGCGTTTTTTCAATGCCTAACTCTAATATCAATATATATGACAAAACCTCTCAAATAGGTATTCAAGAAAATATTAAAATTCTTGAAAAAAGCCCTGACAGATTTTTGCAACCTACAAATTTAGGATTAAAAGAAAATTTTAAAGAGATGGGTTTTGAACTTTTTCAAACAGGAGATATAAATGAAGATGAATTTTATTTAATTAGTCAAGGAAGGTTTGAGAAGGATTCAAATGAGAACAATAATGAATGATTAAGTTTTTTAAAGCTTAATTGCCTCTTTTAATAAGAGGTGATTAAGTATTGTTACAATGTATATTCCAATTATTGGGTCTATTGCTTTAGCTTCAGGTAATATATTTGAAAAATTTGCTTTAAAGAAGAGGAAAATTGATATCTTTTTATACCAAACTGCAAGTTTTTTGTTTATTCTTCTAAGTATGCTTCCATTTATTTTCTTTTTTTGGAAAATAGATAAAAATGCATTTCTTCTAAAAAATATTTTTATTTTTATTTTAGTGATATTATGTGCCTTTTTTGCTAATCTTTTTATTTTCAAAGCATTAAAATCTGAAAAATTAATAACATTGCAACCCATAAGGTCTTTTGAACCAATATTTACTATATTACTTTCTGTTCTTTTTAGTGTGTTCAGTAAAGATTTTTCTTTTAATCTAAAAATTTTAATTCCTTCTCTTATTGCTTCTTTTGCAGTTATATTTCCCCATATAGAAAAAGAAAAAATTATTTTAGATAAATATCTTTTATTTGCTTTTGTTGGAAGTTTTTTATTTGCATTGGAATTGATTTTGTCTAAATTAATCCTTCAATTTTATTCTCCATTAACTTTTTATTTTTTAAGATGTTTATTCATCTTCCTTTTTAGTCTCTTAATTTTTAGGCCCAATTTTAAAAAACTAGATAAAAAAACCAACCTAATTCTTTTATTTACTGGAATTGCCTGGGTTATTTATAGAATTGCTTTGTATATAGATTATGAGATGTACGGGGTTATTTTTACTACAACAATTTTATTACTTGCACCTATTCTTACCTATATCCTTGCAAATCTTTTCTTAAAAGAAAAACTAAATTGGAAAAATATCTTATCTTCTTTGATTATTATTTTGTGTGTTGTATATTTAGTTTTATTTACATAACACGAATTTTTTGTTCATCTCTTTCTAAAAATTTTATTACATCCCTAGAGTAATAGTTTTAACTCTAAAATTGTTATAATCAAATGTAACTTAATAATAATAACATTTAGAAAGATTTATAAAGTTTGATTTTTTAAGAAAGTTTATGAAAACAAAATCAGGTATATCGAATTTTATTAAAGGAGCAATATTATCTACAGCATTATTGTCAGGAGCAAATAAATTTGCAAATGCTCAAACATTTAATGATCCTAGTTATTCTATTCCAAATTATATCCAAACAATGAAAGAGGATAACTCAAAAAAAGGACAAATTAAAGGTGCTGTTTGTTTTTTTAATTATAATAATAATCTTTATTATTTATGGGGTGATGGAAAAGTAATTTCTGAGACAGGAGAATCCTTCTCATTTAAAGATGGAAAATTTATCTCTGATAAAGGAATTGTTATGTCTAATAATTTTAATAAAGAATTAGAAAAAGCAATGAGCATTGTAAATTTAAAAGAAACAAGAGACAATGCAAGAGTTGTTGATTATTTTAATTATACTAATCCTAAAACTAAAGAAAATAATGTTTTTATGGTTTTTAGCGATGGAACTGTTGGTTTCAAATATGGTTTTTATTCTATGGATATGAATGGAAGTTTTTATGATGAGAATAATAACAAAATTTTTGATGGAAAAGACATATTAATGAGTGATAGTTTTTCAGAAAAATATGCTTCTAAATTAGAAGAAGTTTTATCAAGGAGTGGTTCACCTTCAAAACTCGTTTTTTTGCCAATAGACTCTAAAGAAAGGATAGATATGAATAATTCTCTTTTGAATTATAAATTATACAAAAATCAAAAAGGAAAAGATAAAAGTAAAGATAATACAGATGTAAATAAGACAAACCAAGAAACAAAAACAGTTTTTGTTGAAAATCCTTATAACCCTAAACCTTTGGAAGATAGACTAGATCTTCTTAGTCAAAGAATAGATAATTTAGAAAACAAACCTTCACCAAAGCCTACACCAACTTCTACAAGTACAATCATAGAAAAAACTATTGAAAACCCTTATGATGACTCTGGAATAAGAGAGGATTATAATAATAAGATACAAGGATTATCAAAAGAGATAAATGATTTTAAAACAGATATTGCAAATTCTTTGAGTGGAGTAAGTCAGAATACCTACTCTTTAATAGATAGTAAATATGATGAATTGTCTACAAAATATTCTGAATTATCTACGAAAGTAAGTGATTTAGAAAAGTCTTTAATTTCTACTAAATTAGATGTTGACTCTTTATATTCTGATAAAGATTCTGATAAAGGAAAAAACAATTCTGAAACACCAATGCAATATATTTATGATGACTCAAAAATAAAAGAAGAAATTGAAAAATTAAAAGAACAGATATCTCAATTTAGTGGTTATATAAATGATATTAAGAATTACATTGTTCCTAATAACCAATCCTCTTTATTTTCTACTCAATCTACATCTACAAGCGATATAAATGAGAATTCAACAACTTCTATAATCCTTCCTTCTCTAGAAACCCCTATTGAAACTCCTAAAAACATTCCAGAAGAACAACCAAAACCAAAAGAAACAATAATAGAATCAAAGGGAAATCCAAATGAAACAATCATTGAATCTAAAGGAACACAAATTCTCCCAATCATTGGAAGTGATGAGGTCCAAGAATTAACAGGAGAACAAAAGAAAGATTATGAAAATTCAACTAAAAAAACTTTGAAAAGAACTCCTGGTTTGTACCTTGTAGCAGAACCCATAATAGTTTTAGAAAAAGAAAATACAGGGTTTGGGATTAATACAGGATTTATTTATAATTTTAATAATACTGTCGGATTAGGGGCTAAAGTTTCTTTAAGAGGATTACAAGATAAAGTTTTAGAATCTTATACTGGAGAAATTTCTGCTCTAACAAAGAAATATTTTAATGGAACAAAAACTTCTACAGATAGAAAGAGCATTGGGGCAAATTTAGAATTAAGAATTGGTCCTTTTATTTTAGGTGCAGGAGGATCAATTGAATCCGGAATTGAAAATACTTTAGAAGAAATTATAAAACAAACTGAAGATGGAAATGAAGTTTTAAGATCAAATACAAATTCAGTTGGTTATTCTATAAATTCAGTAAATGGATATATTGGTTTAGATATTCCTCTAACTGAAAATTTAACAGGTAGAATTTTTGGAGGATATGAAAATCAAGGTGTTGGAAAAGACAGGGGTTTTATTGGTATTGGGACCTCTATAAAACTTGGAAATAAATCTAATCAAAACAAAAAAGAATAAAATATAAAATGAAAACTATAAATCTTTTATTTTGCAGTATCTTCTTAATATTCTTAATTAGTTCAGCTTCTGCTTTAACTGTCTATGCAGGATTTGATGATGAAACTCAATATAAAACATTAGAATATGGTTCATCAATAGAGTTTGAAGTTTACTTTTTTTCAATGAATCCACCTATGGATTTAATAGTAGAATTAAGAGATTCTTCAGACAATATTATTTATACATTTTTGAATAATAAGATATACAATAAAGAATTTAGTAAAGTTTATACATTGGATCCTTCTGTTTATAAGACATTAGGGACTTATTCAATTATTGCTAGAGGAGTAGATAAAGTTAATTCTCAACAGTATGAGGAATTAACTGTTAAAATAGTAGATACAACAAAGCCAGTTATAACTTTACTTGGAAATAATCCTGTAAATGTAACTCTTGGTGATACTTATGTTGATGCAGGAGCTACAGCTTCAGATAATGTTGATGGAGATATAACAAGTAAGATTGTTGTTACAGGAAGTGTTAATACAACTGTTTTAGGAACTTATATCTTATATTATAATGTTAAAGATAATGCGGGAAATTCAGCAGACGAAAAAACAAGAACAGTTAATGTTGTTTCTGTTCCTATACCTCCTGTAGACAATACTATTCCTACAATTGAAATTATTGGTCCTATAAACAATAGTATATATAATGAAAAAGTTAAATTCCTTAATTTTATTGCAAGGGATGAAAATTTGGATAAATGTCAATATTCTTTAGATAATGGAAATACTAAAACAGATATATCATGTGTTTCTGGAGTTTTGAATACATTAGAAATAAATTCAAGTGAAGGAAGAAATGAAATAATTATCTATGCAATTGACAAATCACAAAATACAGGAATTGAATCTGTTGTTTTCTTTGTTAACTCTTCAATAACTGATAATATCCCTCCAGTAATAACTATTTTTACTCCTGAATCAAATAAAAAATACACTTCAAAATCTCTAACTTTTAAATTAGCAACTGATGAAAATGCAAGTGTTTACTTTATTTTAGATGACGGAAACAAGATAAAAATGAATAACCCTTATGATCATATTTTTACTTATACCTTATCTTTATCTGATAAATCTCATAAAATAACATTTTATGCAACAGATGATTTTGGAAATATTGCTAATAAAACTATTGAATTTATAGTAGATTATCAAACAGTTAATAAAAAAGATAGAACAACAGAAACAATAAGTTTAAACAGTCCTTTAATAAATCAAGAAAATGAATTTAATACAACATCAGTTAATGCTTCAGCGTATCAAATAGGGAAAAATACAATAGTCTTAATTCCTGAAAAAGCAACATCAAAGAAAAACTTTTTTGCAAATCTTTTTGAAAGTATAATCAACTTTTTTAAGAGATTGTTTAATATAAAATCTTAATTCTTTTAATAGATTTTTTAAATAAAATGAAAAATAAAACAAATAAAATAATTCCTATATTGCTTTTGACTTCTTCTTTACTATTTACTAATTGTGAAATAAAAAAAGTTTATGAACAAGGAAGAGTAATCGATTTAAATCCTCTTAATTATGAAATTATAATAAAAGATTCTTATAACCAAGAACTTAAAATTAAATTAAAAGGAAACAAAAAGAGTTTAGATAATTTATTAAAATCAGATAAGGGAATTAAAATAGGAGATGTTTTAGAATTCCCTATTGCTCAAATAGAAAAACCAATAATTTCAGAGGTTTCTGTTTATAATCCATATATCATAGATAATGTTCTTAAGTTAAAGTATAATCAAATTAAAAAATTGGAATAATTTTTTAAAATCTTATTCATAATCATCTAAAGGATTTCTATCATTGAACTTTTCTTCTTTTGCGGCTATAACATCATCTATCCTTAAAATCATAATTGCAGCTTCTGTTGCAGAGGAAATCGCTTGACTTTTTACTTTATATGGTTCAAAAATCATTGAATTTTTTATGTTTTCTATTTTATTTGTTAATAGATTTATCCCTGTTTCTCTTTCATTATTTTCATGTCTTGTTTTTAATTCTGTTAATATTTCTATAGGGTCTAAACCTGCATTTTCAGATAAGGTTAATGGAATAAACTCTAAAGAATTAGCAAATTCTTCAATAGCTAATTTTTCTTTTCCTTGAATTGTTTTATTAAAATCTCTTAACATTTTTGAAAGTTCTATATCTGTTGCACCTGCTCCTAAAACAATTTTTTTTGTTTTTATAGAAGAAGAGATAACTCCTAAAGCGTCTTCTAATGCTCTTTCAATTTCATCAATTAAATAATCATTTGTTCCTCTAATAAGAATAGTTAAAGATTTAGGATTTTTACATTCATTTATATAAGTATAATATTCTTGATCTTCTTTTCTTTCTTCAACACTTCCTGCATATCCTAATTGTGATTCTGAGATCTCATCAAGATTTGTAATTATTTTGGCTCCTGTGGCTTTTGATATTTTTTCCATATCACTCCTAGAAACTCTTCTACACACATAAATATTCTCTTTAGATAAAAGATATTGAGCAAATTCATCAACACCTTTTTGACAAAAAATTACATTAATTTTATTTTCAACAATTTTTTTAACAATTTCTCTTATAAAACGTTCTTCTTGTTCTATGAAATCATCTAACTGTTCTGGGGAGGATATTGAAATTTTTGTTTCTATTTCAGGATTTCTTATTTCAAGGCCTATATCAAATAATGCGATTTTTGCATTTTCTATTCTTTCAGGCATATCTTTTGAAATTCTTTCCTTATCAAGAATCATCCCAAGAATAAGTTTTGTTTCATAAATCGAACTTCCTTTTATTTTTTGTATTTTGATGTTACTTAAATCAATATTTTCATCTTTTATTTGTTTTATAGCATTTAATGCAATTTCTGATAACTGCTCTTTTAATGATTCAGCACCTTTTCCGGTCATAGAAGTCATTGCAATTTTTTTTAGAAGAGAATCATCGTTTTCATTAATGTTTATTGAAAGTTCATTAAGAAATTCTTGACATTTTTTTTCAGCAATTTTATATCCATTGATTATTGAGATAGGATGAACTTTTTGATTTAATAATTTTTCAGCATTTTCCAATAATTTTCCTGCTAACATAACAACACTTGTTGTTCCATCACCGACTTCTGATTCTTGGGTTTTTGCTATGTCAACCATGATTTTTGCAGCAGGATGTTCTATTTGCATTTCTTTTAAAATAGTTGCACCGTCATTTGTTATTGTAACATCATTTGTTGGAGAAACTAACATTTTATCCATCCCTCTAGGTCCAAGAGTTGTTTTGACTATCTCAGAAATAGTTCTTGCTGCAAGTATATTGCTTTTTTGTGCTTCCTTTCCAATTAATCTCTGAATATCATCAGGCATAACGTTTAAAGAATCTTTTTCCATATTTTTTAATACTCTCTTATATTTTTAAGGATTGTTATATTTTAATATTGAAAACATTATTATATTCAATATATTTGAGCTTCTAAAAGTTTATAAGTTTAAAATTTCTTTATTTTTTATGGATAGTTTATTAGTTTCTGATATAATGACAAGAGAGTTAGTAAGTGTCTCTAAAGAAGATAGCCTTTTTGAATGTGCTAAAAAGATGGTGTCTAAAAAGGTAAGTAGTGTTTTAATTTTAGAAAAAGGTAAATTGTTAGGTTTAATCTCACAAAAAGATATTATTTGGGCTATAACTAAGAAGAAAAATTTAGATTTAACTAAGATAAAAGCTTTGGATATTTCTCCTAAAAAAATAGGTTATATAACCCCTGATTTGAATATAAGAAAAGCTATAACAAAAATGAATCTTCTGAAAACAGAAAGATTGCCTGTTATTAAAGATAATAAAGTTGTTGGAATGTTAAGTGCTAAAGATATTTTAAATGTGCATCCTGAAGTTTATCCTGAACTTGAAGAATTTTATAAGATTAAAGAACAATCTGAAAAAATGAAAAGAGCTAAAATTGCTGAGAAAAGAAAATTTGGGGTTTGTGAGCAATGTGGAAATGAAACTTATTTATATTATTCTGATGGTGTTTTTTTATGTGATAAATGCAGAGAAAACTTTTGATAAAATCTGGTACTTATTTTTAGTTAAATATTTAAATTAAATTATTCTTTATTAAACATGGCTGAAAAGGATAAGATATATTCTAGTAAAATTAAATATAATGGAATTGCCAATTTTGCTGATTTTTACAAATTTTGTTTTGATTGGCTTAAAGATGAAGCAGGTTTTTCAAATCTTGTTGAAGAAAAATATGCAGAAAAACTTTCAGGAGATTCAAAAAATATAGATATTGAGTGGAGTGGTTCTAGAGATCTTACAGATTATTTTAAATTTGAAGTTAAAGTTGTATTTAAGGTAATTGGACTTACAGAAGTAGAGATTAATGATAATGGAAAAAAAATTAAGACTAATAAAGGAAGCATTGAACTTTCTATTAAAGGAACATTAGTAAGAGATCCAAAAGGGAACTTTGAAAAAAGTCCATTTTTAAAATTTTTAAGAGCAAGATATGAAAAATTTGTTATCCCTGAACGAGTAAAAGAGTTTCAAGATAAAGTTGCAGGAGATTGTGATGAGTTTTTATCCCAAGCAAAAGCTTATTTGGACCTAGAGGGCAAGAAGTAATTTTAGAAGAATATTCCTCTTCAGGGAATTATGCACACGAGGCAGAAATTTCTTCTTTAAAAAAATTAAATTTTCAGGAAATAGAAACTCCTTTTTTTAAACGAACTTAGAAAAACAAGAAACTTAATAACTTATTACGAAAATATTCTTAATAAAAAATATGCTGAAAAATGTTATAGATTTTTAAAATTATTTTATCCAAAATTTATCAAACTAATTTAAATAAAAACGATACAAAGAATACTTTTTTGTTAATCCTACTAGTAAACTAAGAGTGAGAGAATTAGAGAAAACACTCCAGCTTCCACTTCCATCAGTCATAAGAGATTGTAAGGAATTACATGAAGAAGAAATACTTACAACAATAAAAACAGGGAATGTTGTTTTTTACACAGGAGATAGGGCTAATGAAAACTTTCTGCTTGAAAAAAAGCTTTACAATATAAAAACATTATATGTTTCTGGTTTAGTGCAATTTATAAGAATAGAACTAAACAATCCGATAATTATTCTTTTTGGCTCTTATTCAAGAGGAGAAGATATTGAAAACAGCGACATTGACTTATATATTGAAACGCCATCAAAAAAAACAAATAAGTTTAGAAAAATTTGAAAAAATATTAAAAAGAAAAATACAAGTATTTCAGCATAAAAACTTGGATGAGATAAAAAATAAAAATCTTGCCAATAATATTATAAATGGAATAATTTTAAATAATTTTATAGAGGTATTCAAATGAGAGAATCAAGCTGGGATGATTGTCTTTACAATAATTCAACAAAAAAATTTCTCCAGATAAAGAAAGAGCAAAATCCTTGATTGAAACAGCAAAAGAAAGGATTAGTTTAATAAAAGGAATAAATAAAAAAAATTCCAACTTCGTCTTTGAGGATTATTACACTTCAATATTAGAAATATTAGAATCTATAGCGTTTAGCAAAGGATATAATGTACTTAACTATATATGCTTAGGATTTTATTTAAAAGAGATATTAAAAAGAGAGGATTTGTTCATTATCTTTGATGACTTAAGATTCAAAAGAAATTCTTTAACTTATTATGGCAAAAGAATGGATTTTGAAACAGCCAAAGAAGCAGTTGAAAAATGCAAAAAATTAATTAAAGAATTGGAACAAATCAAATGAAAAAAATAAGAACTAAAAAAGGAAGTGTACAGAATCATCTGCTTCAACATGCTCGTGAAATTGATTGAGAATACATTAGATTAAAAAAATTTGAAAGATTAAGAGACAAAATAACAGGGCTTATCTTATAGGGGAGTCTTAGATGAAAAGATAAGAGAAGAGACTATTAATAAATCTATAGCATATAGATTAGACAAATTTTAGAAAAACAAATAGTAGAAATATTTAAATATCAATTAACATATTTTGATTTATGAAAAAGAGCATTACATCAGTTTTTCTTTTTTTTGTATTCACTATAAGTCTATTCTCTTTTGTTTCTTCGATGAATGTTGATTTAAAAAAGAATTCGAATAATGAAATTATGATCTCTAGAGTAGAATTACCTGCTTATTTTAATTTTACTTTAACAAATAAAGGGGCTAATGATTCTTTTTTATTTTACACCTTTTTTGGCTCTGATTTTCAGCCAATGGATCCTGTAAAATTAAGTTCTGGAGAATCCAAAGATATTATTGTTGCAATAACACCAAGGGAAGATTTTATGCAGTTAGGTATTGTTAGTTTTGATATGTTTGTCCAATCTATGAACGATGATTCTAAAATAAAATATCCAATAACATTAAACTTTATTCCTTTATCTAAAACTTTAAAGATTAGTACTTCATCATTTACACCAGACTCCCCTAATGCTTATATAACAATAACAAATTCAGTAAATTTTTATTTAAAAGATATTCAATTAAATTTTAAATCTGATTTTTTTGATAAAACCGAAGTATTATCTTTTGTACCTTATGAAACAAAGACAATTTCTATACCATTAAATAAAGAAAATTTCAAAAATCTTGTAGAAGGTGTTTATCCTCTTAAAATAACTTCTAAGGTTAAAAATGAAGAAGCAGTTTTCTCTGGACTATTAAATTATTCCCAAAAGGGAATAATAAAAACAACCCAAGAATCAAATGGTTTAATCTTAAATAAAAAGATTATTTCAAAATTAAATGAGGGAAATTTAAGAGAAGATATATCTATAGTTGTTCAAAAAAATATTATTTCTAGACTATTCACTAAATTTAATATTCCTCCAACAAATGTAGATAGAAAAGGATTTAGGATTTATTATACATGGACAAAGAAAGTTAATCCTGGTGAAATTTTGACTATAGAAACAACCACCAATTGGCTTATTCCCTTATTAGTAATATTTTTTGTATTCGTTCTTTTTGTCTTAATCAAACAATTTTCTTTAAAAAGTTTAGAATTAAAGAAGAAAGTTTCTTTTGTAAAGGTTAAGGGTGGTGAATTTGCTTTAAAGGTTTCTGTATTTGTAAAGGCAAATCAATTTGTTGAAAGAGTGAATGTAATTGATAAACTTCCTCCTTTAGTAAGATTACATGAAAGATTTGGGGGTGAAGTTCCTTCAAAGATTGATGAGAAATCTGGAAGATTAGAATGGAATTTTGAGAAGTTAAGACCAGGAGAGTCAAGAATTCTTTCTTATATTATTTATTCTAAAGTAGGTGTTTTAGGTAAATTTGTATTACCAAGAGCAACAGCAGTTTACGAGAGAGATGGTGAAGTAAAAGATGCAGAATCAAATCAAGAATTTTTTATAGCAGAACAAGGAAAAATTGTTGAGGGTTATTAATTTTTATCTTAAAAAATATAAAGAGATATAAGAGAATTTTTATAATCCTATCAAAATTGACTGCTGAAATTTTTTGTTGATTTTTTCAATACTCGAAAATATTTAAATAGTCCTGATATCTTATAGCAGTACTGAAATAAATAACATAGGAGGTTATAAAATGATATACTTAAATGAAGAAAACTTTGATAAAGAAGTTAATCAAAGCAAAATTCCTGTAATTATTGATTTTTATGCAGATTGGTGTATGCCTTGCAGAATGATGGCACCTGTATTTGAAAAACTTAGTAGGGAATATGATGGAAAAATGAAGTTTTGTAAACTAAATACAGAAGAAAATCAAGGATTATCTATACAATTTGATATACAAGCAATTCCTGCATTAGTAATTATTAATAAAGGAGAAGAAATAGACAGAATTGTAGGATATAATAATGAGAGTGCTTTGAAACAAAAGATTGATAAAATAATAAAATCTGTTTAAAATGAATAATATGGAAAAAGAAAATAAAATATTTGATATTATAATTGTAGGGGCAGGACCAGCAGGTTTAGCCTCTGCTATTTATTCTGCAAGATATGGATTAGATATAATTATTATCTCAAAAGAGGCAGGAGGTTTAGCTTCAACAGCTCATAAAATTTGTAACTATCCCGGGTTTAATGAAATCTCTGGTTTTGAACTAATGAACAAATTTTTAGAACAAGTTCAAAATTTAAATGTCCCATTAATTTATGAAGAAGTGTTAAAAATAGAAAAAAATAAGGATGGATTATTTGTTGTTGAAACATATGAAAATAAATATTTCTCAAGAAAAATAATTTTTGCAGGGGGTATGACAAGGAAAAAATTAGGTGTTAAAGGTGAAGAAGAATTTTATGGTAAAGGTGTTAGTTATTGTGCTACTTGTGATGCAGGTTTTTTTAAAAATAAAAAAGTTGCAGTTGTGGGGGGAAGTGATGCTGCTTTAACTTCTGCTATATTGCTCTCTGAGTATGCTTCTGAAGTTTATATTATCTATAGAAAAGATAGGTTTTATAGAGCAGAAAAAGCATGGATTAAGATTGTTGAACAAAATTCAAAAATAAAAAAAATATTTAATGAAGAAGTTTTGGAAATAATCGGAGATGAAAACAATAAAAAAGTCAAAAAAATTTTATTAAAAAATTTAGGAGAATTTGAAGTTGATGGAGTATTTATAGAGATAGGTTCTGAACCAAATCTGAACGTAATCCAATTTTTAAAAGTTGAAGAAGAAAATGGTTTTATAAAAACAAATAAACAGCAACAAACCAATATCCCTGGTTTTTATGCTGCAGGGGATATAACAAATTGTAATTTAAAACAAATTGTTACTGCTGCTTCTCAAGGAGCAATTTCTGCTTTTTCATGTTTTGAAGAATTAAAAAAAGAGGGTATTAAAAAATAATGGAATTCGCTTGTAAAAATTTTAATATTGAAGAGGTTATAAGATGCAGTTTAAGATTGACAAAATCAGATTATAAAATATTAAAATTATTAATGGAAAATTCTAATAAAAAATTAGACACAAATTATATAGCTTCTAAACTTAATATAGATTTATCCACTGTTCAAAGATCTTTAAAAAAAATGAATGAGAGAAAACTTGTGAGAAGAAGTCAGATAAACTTGGAAAAAGGGGGATATTCCTTTATTTACTGTATATGTGATAAAGAAGAGATTAGGTATTCTGTTAAAAAAATAATCTACAATTGGGTAGACAAGTTTAACTCTGAAATAGAAAGGTGGTGATTTTTAGATATGAAACTTTTTATATTTGGAGCAACAGGAGACTTAGTAAGGAAAAAAGTATTTCCTGCTTTAGAAGAAATAAAAAATCTTGAGATTATCTCTCTTGGAAGAAAAGATTTAGATAATGAATTATTTAATTCTGAATATTGTATTAATTGTTCTGAAGAATTAATGAAAAGATTAAATTACAAAAAAATAAATTTTAAAAATAATTTTTGTGAGGAATGCATTCCTTTGATTAATAAAAATGAGAAGAATTATTTTTATATCTCTTTACCTCCTAAAATGACATATTTAATACTTAAAGAGTTAATTACATTAAAAAAACAAGATGATCAGATTAAAATTCTTTTAGAAAAACCTTTTGGAGACAGTTTAAAAGAAGCAAAAAAACTTAATAAATTAATTATAAAAGAGAATATTAAAAATGACATTTATCTTTCTGATCACTATTTATTTAAAGAGGAAATATTAAACCTTAATAATCTATTTTCTGATATTAAATCAAAAAATAATATAAATAAAAATAATCTTAAAAGAATTGAGATTGTTTCTTTAGAAAAAGAAGGAATAAATCAAAGGATTTATTATGATGAGGTTGGAGCAATAAAAGATATGGTTCAAAGCCATTTATTAAATATTTTATTTAAAATCATAAATCTTTCGAAGGTAGATTTTTCTTTTAAAATTAAGGATGTAAAAATTGGACAATATAAAGATTATGAAAAAGAGATTGGAAAACAAAGTAATACTGAAACTTACGCAAAAATTATTGGAAATTTAAGAATAAATAATAAGAGTAATAAGGATAAAGTAAAAGACATTGAAATAATTTTAGAAACAGGTAAAAAATTAGAAAAAAAAGAAACCTGGATTTCTTTAGATTATATTTATCATTCTAACAAATTAAATTATGGGAAAAAAAATGAAAAAATAGAGATTCAAAATTCAAAAAATCCTTATATAAAAATGTTTAATGACTTTTTTAATGAGGATAAAACTCATTTTCCAACGGTTTCTCAAAGTTTAATTGCCTGGAAATTAACAGAACAAATTTTAAACTACATCAAAAAGAATAACCTAAAATTAGAGAAATATTAAGAACTTTTAGATACCTAGAATAAGAACGCCCACGGCAGGAATCGAACCTGCGGGCCCCGAAGGGCGCGGATTTTTACCATTTCACCATTTCCTCAAAGGAGAGATTATGAAAAAGATTTTGCGTCTTCTAAATCAATTTTATTTTTCCTTAAAGGAGAGACTGTGAAGGAGGACATTGGTCCTTCTTATTAGCAATCCGCTGCAATACCACTATGCGACGTGGGCAAATCTATAAAATATAAAAATAAAATAGAATTTAAATCTTATGTTTTGATTAATTCTCTTATTTAACTTTATCTTATATTGTTATAAAATGCAATAATATTTAAAAATGGAAGAGCAATTTTAATTAAATGGATAAAAAAAATGTGAGTAAAGTATCCAATGAATATATACCTCCAAAAAGATTAGAAGAGAGAGTTAAGAGAGCTTATCATTTTAGAAAAGAGGATTTTATTCCTATAATAGGAGTTAAAAATTATATAGATAGGTGTGATTCAGGATTAATCATTTATAATCATTGGTTAGATTCTCAATCTAAAAAAAATAGTAAAAAGGGTTTTGGAAATTTAGCAGATAAACTTGAAATTGAAAGAAAAATAAATGATTATTCTAATAAATCTTTTATTGGAAATTGTACTTTAATTGCTTACAATTTAGGATTATTTGGAGGATTGGGTTTTGTAACAATTAAAACAATTGAACAGCTTCTTAAATAATCTTGTATTTATAATTAAATTTAAGGCAAGAGTTTATAAACAGACTTTCTTTCAAAAATATACGGATTTAAGTTAAAAATTATTTTGAATAAAATTCCTTTTTCTTCTATCTTTTAAAAAATGAAAAAATATTTAGAAAAAAATAGAAATAATCTTCCTGAGAAAAGTATTTATTGTTCTTGTGGAGGTAAAGCTAAATTAGTTACTCGTAAGAATTATCCCCTTGGAAGGAACTCTAAAGCGAGAATATTAAGATTTTACAAATGTGAAAAATGTAATAAAATCACATTTATAAACAAATTAGAAAAAAGGAGTAGAAAATAAAATGTATAAAAATACAAATAACAAAAAAGGATTCAGAAGAAATGATTACAAAAATTAATTATAAATCTTTATAAATTCAAGAATTTTATATAAAATATGAAAATATTATTATTGCATTGTGATTATATAAAATTTAAGGCCTTAAAAAAAGCTTTAAAAAATGTAGAAGAGCTTTCAGAACAAGAAAAGCAAGAACATTTAGTTAAAGAAGCTTTAGTTGTATTAACAGCAGTTGAAAAAAGAGATTCTGATGTTAATGAAATTGTTAAAAAACTTGTTGAAAATATTAAAGATGTTATGAAACAAGTAAAAGCAGAAAGAATTGTTCTTTATCCTTATGCTCATCTATCAAATGATTTATCTTCTCCTGATCAAGCTATAGAAATTTTAAAACAAGCAGAAAAATCTCTTGCTAAAGAGTTTACAGTAATTAGAGCCCCTTTTGGATATTACAAAGAGTTTGAACTTAAAGTAAAAGGTCATCCATTAAGTGAATTAAGTAGGGAGATAACTCTTGAAGACTTTAAAGAAAAAAAAGAATCAATAAAAATAGAAAGTGAAGAAGTTTATGACTATAAAAAATTATTAAAAGAAATTTCAAAATCAAAACTTGATAGTTCTAAATTAAAAGAGAATGATCACAGAATTATTGGGCAACAAATGGATTTATTCTCTTTTTCAGAAGTTGCACCAGGAATGGTATTTTGGCATAATAATGGGCTTATTTTAAGAAATGAATTAATTTCTTTTTGGAGAGAATTGCATAAAAAATCAGGTTATCAAGAGATTTTAACTCCTCAAATTTTAGATAAAAGGCTTTGGCAAATTTCAGGACACTGGGAAAAATATAAAGAAAATATTTTTTTAAGCGAATATGAAAAAAGACAATTTGCAGTTAAACCTATGAATTGTCCTGGTGGAATGCTTGTCTATAAAAATTCTCCTAAGAGTTATAAGGATTTTCCTTTACGTGTAGCAGAGTTAGGTGTTGTGCATAGACAAGAATTATCTGGGGTTTTGGGAGGTTTATTCAGAGTTATTCAATTTACTCAAGATGATGCACATGTTTTTTGTACAGAACAACAAGTAGAAGAGGAAATCAATAGGATAATTGAATTAGATGATTATGTTTATTCAAAATTTGGATTTAAATATAGAGTTGAATTATCAACACGTCCTGAAAAAAGAATTGGAAGTGAAGCAATATGGGATAAAGCAGAAAAAATCTTAGAGGATGTTTTAAAGAAAAGAAAAATGAGTTATAAAGTTAACAAAGGAGATGGTGCATTTTATGGCCCAAAAATTGATTTTCATTTAACTGATTCTCTTGGAAGAGAATGGCAATGTGCCACAATTCAATTAGACTTTTCAATGCCTGAAAGATTTGAATTAGAATACACAGATAAGGATAACTCTAAAAAACGCCCAATTATGCTTCATAGAACTATTTATGGAAGCTTAGAAAGGTTTGTTGGAGTTTTAATAGAACATTTTAATGGAAGATTCCCTACTTGGTTAGCTCCCATACAAGTTAGAGTTTTAAATTTCACAGATAGAAATACTAAATATGCTGAGAAAGTTTTTGAAGAATTACAAAAAGAAATACCCAATTTAAGAATAGATTATGATTTTAAGCAAACAACATTACAATCAAAAGTAAAAGAAGCAGAAATTATGAGAATTCCTTACATAATCGTTATAGGTGATAAAGAAGAAAAAGAAAATAAAATTGCTGTTAGAATCAAGGGAAGTAATAAAATAGAAAATCTTGGGATTAAGGAATTTATTGAAAGAATTAACAAAGAAATCAAAGAAAGACTCTAAGCCTGTATATTATTTATTAATATATATCTTATTATTTAATAATCTTTATATACCTTTTATTTTTTTATAAAAAATGCATAATAAAACAACAAGAAAAAATTGTTTGGAAGCAGAAATTTCTGAAGAAAAATGTAGAGAATTAAGGATTGAAGAATTTGATTTTTTAATAAAAAGTATTCAAAATAAAGAGGATGTTTATCTTTTAATAAATGGGCTTTGGGAATATAACTCTGATTACCCTCATCATACAAGAGATGTTCAAGATTATGCAAAATTCTCATTGAATTATCTAATTGATAATGTTTTTTCTAAAAATGATTTAGATTTAATAAGAAAAGAGATCTCAACATATAAAAAATATTATAAAGATAATCAAAAAGATGAAGATTTCTTGATTTTAAACAAGAATTTTCATGAAGTTGAAGAAAGAGAAAGATTAACAAGAGAATTTAATTTTGATGAATAAAAAGAGTTTTAATATTCTTAAATTAAAGATAATTTTAAATAGTTAAATCTTTTAATGATTAAATAGAAAAGAGGAAAATATGATAAAAAAAATTCTAAAGAAAAATAAAATTAAAAAAAAGAATAATCTTGAGTTTAAAGAAAAAAATTCAAAGAAAAATTCTAAAGAGAATAAAGAAAATCAATTAATTATAAAAGTAAAAAAAATTGACAAGAAAGTAGAATTGCCTTCCTACCTTTATGATAGTGATGTTGGATTTGATTTAAGAGCTAATGAATCAATAAAATTATTCCCAGGAGAACAAAAAGAGATTAAGACAGGAATTATCATTGAAATTCCTGATGGGTGTGTTGGTTTAATAAGGGACAGAGCAGGAATTGTTACAAAAATGGGTGTTCATACTGCGGCAGGAACATTTGATCCTGGTTTTAGAGGAGAAGTTTCTATATTCTTAATAAATTTGTCTGAAGAAACAAGATATATTGAACAAGGAATGAGAATAGCTCAAATGATAATTATTCCTGTAATAAAACCTAAGATAATTGAAGTTAAAGAACTTTCAGATACACAAAGAGGAAATAAAGGATTTGGTAGTACAGGAATTAAAGAATTAGAAAAATTGGATAAAGAATTTAAAAATTTTATAAAAGAAGAAGATTAAAAAGTTTTAGTTAAGGGTAAAATAATAAGAATCTTTATTTTTCAATTTCACTTGTTCTTTTTTTTGGTAAAAAGAATTTATCTAAAATTTCCATTATCTGTTTTCTTTGTTCTGAATTTCCAATACCTTTCCAATCAATCACAATTAGGTCAACTTCTTCTTCAGTTTTTTCTATTGCTTCCCTCACCATTTCTTCTGTTAAAGGAAGAGCATATTGAGGTATTATATGAGATAAAGCGATATTAGAATTTAATTGAATCTTATTGAAATTAGGACAATAATGCGGCCCACCTATACCTATAGCAATTTCATTATAAGGATTCTCTTTAAATTCTTTCATTGTTTCATAAATAGATTTTGCTATCACAAATCCTGCTTTCCTGTCTTTCCATTCTGTTTCTGTAGAACCAATCTCAACAAAAACACAGGGTTTATGAATTAAAGGCCCATGATGAGTACATTCTAATGTTACATTGTATTCTTTCAGGTTAAGTTCAGAAGAAATCTTGTTTATTTTTTCGAATAATTGTTTTTGAAATAATGCTGAAGACTTACAAGTTTTTCCAATTACTCCCCCATAATCTGCTGTTCTCCAATTACCAGGAGCATGCAATGAAAGAGTTTTACTCTTTTTCTCTGATTGATGCTTTGAAGCGAATATAATAAAGTCGTATTGATTTATTTTTTCTAAATCAAGGTTTTCTGTAAAAATTATTTCTTTATCAACTAAATAAAAATCAAATTTTCCAAATTGGCTTAATTGAGTCGTTATATTAATTCCTGCTGAATCTAATTTGCTTGCTACAATTAAATAGTTTTGATACATGATTAAATATAAAAACTTTGTTTATTAAATTTTACTATGTTTTCAATATCTAATTTAAGTATATTCAATCAGATTTCACTTATTTTTCTTTTTAATATCCCTTTCTTTTTTAAAATGATTATAGGAATAATTTTCTTAATTTTAGGTTTTTTTATAGGAAATTTTTTAGCAAAAAAAACAGAAGAAGAACTTAAACCAGGAAAACCTTATTTCAAACTTATTATTTATATTTCCCTAATTGGTTCAATAATCTCTTTATTTTTAAGGAATGATAGTTTATTATTTGCTTTTTTATTTATTATAATTGTAACATCAAGAAGCCTTTTTTATAAAAAACATAAGGATTATAAATTTAAATATTATTAAAAATTATTCCTCAATAGTAATAACATACAGAAAGATTTATAAAGGCTCATTCTCATCCTTTTTCATGATAAAAAAATTAGATTCAAAATTGTTAAGAATAATATTAGATAAAGATGATGGTTCTTTTAATGGAGATTATAATATTCCTTTCTTATATGAAAATTTTGAAAAATTGAAAGAGAAGATTTTTGTCGATAGCCCTAATGAACTTAAAGAAATTTTAGAAAAAAAACTTTGTGGCTTAGAAGATAAAATAAAAAAATCTCAAAGAAGTAAGGAAACTTACCTAGATATAATAAAAATGCATGGGATTCTGTTGGGTGAATATGAAGATTTTATATCCCAAAATAATGAATTAAATAATGAACATGAAATAATATGGAATACTTATAAAATATTAAAAGAAAATAATTATACTATTAAAGATATAACATTAATAGCAAAAATGATTAATGCATATAAAAAAAATATTTACAAAAATAAAAAATGAAAACGCCAAAAGTATCTTTAAAATATGAAAATTTAAAAAAAGAAATTGAGCTCTATATTGACACCCATTTAAGAAGAGAATTCGAAGATGAAACAATAGAAAAAGAGTATTTTTTTGAGATAGTAGAAAAAACAGAAGCGAGATTAAAAAATTTAGAAGATTCTTTAAGTTATCTTCCTGAAAAGAAGAAAAGAGAAGGTCTTTATTTAAATTATTTAAAAGGGAGTGCAATGTTATGTTGCTATTTTGAGGATTATCTTAAGAAAAAAGGAAAATCTGTTTTTGAAGGATATTGTTTATCTAATATTCTACTTAAAGATAGTGGATTTAATAAAGCAGAATTAGAGATAATATTAGATGATATGATTAATTTTTCTAAATTAGGTATAGAAAAAAATAATTTATGATTAAATAAAATTATAAATCCTTTTTTCTTTGAATTAATATGTTTTATTTAATGGGTTTAGGGCTTAATGAAAAAGATTTGACTAATGAATCATTGAAAGTTTTAAAAAAATCCTCAATAATCTACTTAGAAAATTACACTGTTAATTTCCCTTATGATATTGAAAAATTTATTAAAGATTTAGAAAAGAAAATAAAAAAGAAGATAATCCAAGCTAACAGAGAGAAAGTAGAAGACTTATCAATAATAAAAGAATCAGAAAATAAAGATATAAGTTTATTAGTTTATGGAAGCCCTTTAACTGCAACAACCCATATCTCTTTGATTCAAGAAGCAAAAAAACAAAAAATAAGATTTAAAATATTTTATAATTCTTCAATTTTTGATGCTATTGCTGAAACAGGCTTAGAGATTTATAAATTTGGAAAAATAACAAGTATTCCAAAATGGCAATCAAATTTCAAACCAAAGAGTTTTGCTGAAATAATTAAAGAAAATCTAAGCATAAATGCTCATAGTTTATTGCTGATTGATATTGATTTAGATTTAAATGATGCGATAAAAGAATTAAAAGAGGCTTGTAATGAAAAAGACATAAAAATAAATAAAATAATCGTTTGTTCAAGACTAGGAACTAATGATTCTAAAATCTTTTTTGGAGAATTTGAAAGAGTATTAAAACTTAATGTTGAAAAACCTTATTGCTTTATTATCCCAGGAAAATTGCATTTTTTAGAAAAAGAAGTTTTAGAGGATTTTGAAATTTAAATAACCGAAAATTAAAGAATTATTTAAAAACATAATAAAATATAAATTATAATACAATTTATAAAATAAATAGGCATAGAAATAAAATGAACATAAATGAAAAAGAAAAAGAGATATTGGAATTTTGGAAAGAAAATAAAACTTTTGAGAAGTCTTTAGAAATTACTAAAGATAAAAAACCTTATATTTTTTATGATGGGCCTCCTTTTGCAACAGGATTACCTCATTATGGACATATTTTAGGAAGTGTTGTTAAAGACGTTTTTGGAAGATTTTGGACAATGAAGGGAAGATATGTTAGAAGGATCTGGGGTTGGGATTGCCATGGACTGCCTATAGAAAATATCGCTGAGAGAGATTTAGGGATAAACTCTAAAGATGAAATAGAAAAAATTGGTATAAAAAAATTTAATGATTTTTGTAGAAGCAAGGTATTGGATTATGCAAAAGAATGGGAAAGAGTTATAGAAAGAATTGGTAGATGGGTGGATATGGAACATTGTTACAAAACAATGGATAATGAGTATATAGAAAGTGTTTGGTGGGCGTTTAAACAACTTTATGAGAGAGGATATATCTATGAGGGGAAAAAAGTTTTAATGTATTGTCCTAGATGTTCAACACCATTATCCAAATCAGAAATAGCAATGGATAATTCTTACAGAACAGTCAAAGAAAATTCTCTTGTTGTTAAATTTAAACTTAAAGGAGAAAATATTTATGCATTAGCATGGACAACAACACCTTGGACATTACCCTCAAATTTAGGATTAACAGTAAACCCTAATTTAAAATATGTTTATTTAGAAGATATTAAAGATAAAACTGTTTTTTTAATGGGTAAAGATGCCATTAAAAATTTTTATAAGAATGAAAATGAATATAAAATTTTAAAAGAGATTTATGGTAAGGAATTAGAAGGAAAAGAATATGAACCTTTATTTGATTACTATAAAGACAAAAAAGATGCATTTAAATTTTTTCTAGGGGATTTTGTAACTTCTGAAGATGGTACAGGTATTGTTCATACTGCTCCTTATGGGGAAGAAGATTTTGAGGTTTTCAAGAAATATAACGTAAAAATAATAAATAATATAGACGAAAAGGGTCATTTCACTAAGGAGGTAAAAGATTTTGCAGGGGAATATATTCATGAAGTTAATGATAAAATAATTGACTTTCTAAAAAAACAAGGAAAAGTAATTTTAGTTAAAAAAGTTGAACATGAATATCCTTTTTGTTATAGATGTGATACAAAATTGATTTATATGCCTTTACCAGCATTATTTGTAGATATTCAAAAAGCTAAGGACAGAATCTTAAAATCAAGTCAAAAGATAAACTGGCATCCTGAATTTTTGAAGGAAGGCCGCGTTAAATATTCAATTGAAACAGCTCCCGATTGGAACATAACAAGGAATAGATATTGGGCAACAGCAATACCTGTGTGGGTTTCTAAAGATGGTGAAAAATTAATAATTGGTAGTATAGAAGAATTAAAAAAATATGCAAAAAATCTTCCTAAAGGAGAGATAAATCTTCACAAGGATTTTCTTGATGATATAATCCTTGAAAAAGATGGAAAAGAATATAAAAGGATACCAGAAGTTTTAGACTGCTGGTTTGAATCTGGATCAATGCCTTTTGCTCAGTTCCATTATCCTTTTGAGAACAAGAAATTTTTTGAAGAAAATTTTCCTTCTCAATTTGTTGCTGAATACATCGGACAAGTGAGAGCTTGGTTTTATTATATGATTGTTTTATCTACAATTTTGTTTGATAAGATTCCCTCAGAGAATATGGTTACAACAGGGACTATCCTTGCAGAAGACGGACAAAAGATGAGTAAGAGTAAAAATAATTTTACAGACCCTATGATTTTGATAGAAAAATATGGCGTTGACGCTTTAAGATTTTATCTAATGAATTCAAGTGTTATGAATGCAGATAATCTTAATTTTTCTGATAAAAATGTGGATGAAATTTACAAACAAGTTTTACTTATCTTGTATAATGTAACAAAATTCTATGAAGAAAATAAAGGAAAAGAAAAAAATAAAGAAGATAGTAAAGATTTAAGTGATAAATGGATTTTATCAAGATTAAATGAAGTAGGAATTAAAATAAATAAATATTTAGAGGATTATAACACCATAAAAGCATCTTCTGAAATAAAAACCTTTGTAGATGATCTTTCTACCTGGTATATAAAATTGAACAGAGAAAGATTTGAAGAGGAGGAAAATGCAAGGGGGGTCTTAAGATATGTTTTAGAAAGTTTTTCAAAAATAATTGCTCCTATAATCCCCTTTGTTGCTGAAGAAATTTATCAAACAATAAATGGCAAAAAAAATTCTGTTCATCTTGAACAATACCCTACATTTAAAGAAGATAGGATAGATAAAAAACTTTTAATAAAGATGGAATTAACAAGAAAAATTGTTTCATTAGGGTTAAGGGAAAGAGACAAAGCACAAATAGGATTAAAGTGGCCTTTAAGAAAATTAACAATATTCATGAATAAGGATGAATATCCAAAAGAATTGGAAGGAATAATCAAAAATCAGTTAAATGTAAAAGAAGTTATTATAAAAGAGAATAATGAAAAAGAGATTAAAGTTGAATTAGACACAACCCAAGACGAAGAACTTATTTCAGAAGGATATGCAAGAGAATTATCAAGATTCATACAAGCATTCAGAAAAGAATTGGGATTAATAAAATCAGAAGAAATAGAGACAATAATTTATTGTGACGAGGATTTAAAAAATAAACTTTCAAAACTAAAAGAATTTTTAAAAGAAAGAACAAATTCTGTTTCAATAAATTTCGAAGACATAAATAAAAATAAAGAAGTTATAGAGAATGTTACAACTGATAAGGAAAGATTTAAAAATATAAATGAGTTTAAAATTAAAGATAAAAAGGGGTTAATTAAAATTATCAAAAAGTAGTTACTGATTGGTAATGTTTTAAATTAACTCTTTTTAAATAATAATATTTAAAAACAAAAAAATCTAAGTAAAATAATGATAATCAAAGATGAATTTTTAAGCAGATTAAGAAAAATTTTCGATTTGAATCTTTATGAAGTAAAGGTTTGGACAGCACTTTTATCTCGTGGAACTTCTACAGCAGGCGAATTAAGTAATATTTCAGATGTTCCAAGAAGCAGAACTTATGATATTCTTGAAAGTTTAGAGAAAAAAGGATTTATTATTATGAAACTTGGAAAACCAATAAAATTTGTTGCATTAAATCCTGAAGAAGTTGTAGAAAGAGTAAAAAAGAATTTGATAACTTACACAAAAGAGAGAACAGAAAGACTTGAATCTTTAAAAGGAGATGAAGTTTTAGGAGAATTAAATTCTATATTCACAAAAGGGATTAAATTTGTTGAGCCTTCTGATTTATCTGGAAGTTTAAGAGGCAGACAAAATCTTTACAACCATATTGATATGATGTTAAGAGGAGCTGAAAAATCTATTGTAATTGTAACAACAAAAGAAGGATTAAATAGAAAGTTTGAATCTATAATGCCTACCTTAGAAAAATGCAAAAAAAGAAATGTTGATATAAGAATTGCTGCTCCAATAGACAATAGTAATATAAAGATTGCAAAAGAATTCAAAAAGATTGCTGATATAAGGGATATAGGAAGTATCAAAGCCAGATTTATAATTGTTGATTCTAATCAAATTATGTTCATGCTTTTAGATGATGAAAAGTTTCATCCAAATTATGACGTTGGAATCTGGGTTAATACAGAATTTTTTGCACAAGCACTTGAATCTATCTTTAACATTGCATGGAAAGATATGAAAGCAATTAAAGGATGAAAAATAAAGATAAAAAAGAATTTAAAAATAGGTTCTTCTTTTTTATAATATGAAAAAATTAGAAGCAATAGGTTTTTCATTTATTGGAATAGCTTTATTTTTATTTTTTATAAATTCTAATTTGTTTAATATGAATGGATATAATATTAATGGCAATGTTATACAAAATGAAAATGATTATAACAATTTGATTGGTAAAAACCTAAGTGTAATTTTATCTTCTGTTTTTTTTCTTTATGGGATTTTTATGTTTTTATTGAGCGGTTTAGAAAAAAAAGTTCAAGAAGATAAAAAAATGATTTCTAGAGTGAAAGAAGATCCTTTATTATTGAGAGTTGCTAGAAATATAGGAAAAAATCCTGTTATAAGAAAAGAAATAAATCATCTAATGAATGAATTGTATAAGGGAAATACAAATCCTGGATTAGGCACAAAATATGTTGATAGTAATATTAGAGAGATGAGAGGTAGAAATGGAGCAAGGGTTTATTATAAAATGAATTCGTTTGGAGATTATGAAGTTTTAGGATATTCAGACAAAGATACTCAAACAGAAGTAATTAACAGATTAAAGATTCTTTATGGAGACTAGTTTAAGAAATTAAAATTAAATTGTATGTATTCTTGTTAATGTTTCTATATCCCCATATTTTACAAGGTCTTCTAATGTTTTTTGAATATTTTCCTTTGTGATTTTTTTAAGGATAATCATATTTTTATCCATAAAATATAAACCATTAGCATTCTCTCCTGTAAATGCATAATCAATCATTCGCTTATTAATATATTCTAATGTAGTTACATCTGCATAGTAAGCTTTTTTGTTATAAAAAATATTAATATTTATTAAATCACAATCAGGATTAACCTTTTGATTAGAAGGAATCATAGCAAAACTTGGTTTTTCTTCTAAACTATTTTTGATTTCCTTATTTTGTTTTTTTTGTTTTTCCATAAAAATATAGAATAAGAATTATTTTTAAATCTTTTTATTTTGTAGTTCTATAATAGTAGTTACAAATTGTAAGGATTAACAGCTTATTGAATTTACATTTCTTCTAAAACTTCAATGTTCAATAAGTAAAGAGAGATTTTTAGGATTTGTTTAAAAGATAAAACCAAATGTAATCTAAAATCCTCATTTTCTGAATTGATTACAGGACAAGCATGATAAAATTCATTAAATATTTTTGAAAGTTGATAAGCATAATTTGCAATCAAAGAGGGATTTAAAGTTTTATAACTTTCGTCTAATACTTTTTTGAATTCATTTATTTTTAACAAGAGTTTTATTTCTTCATCTTTTAATTCTTTAATTTTAAATTCAGGAAGTTTTTTTATTTTTTTTAAAATTGAATTTGCTCTTGCATAAGAATACAGCAAGTAAGGGCCTGTGTCCCCTTCAAAAGCTATTGATTCTTTTGGATTAAAGGTTATATCTCTTTTTATGTTTGTTTTTAATAGCATATATTTTATAGCAGATAATGCAATAACAAGACTTCTTCTTTCCACTTCTTTTTCATCTAAGATATACCTTTTATTTAACTCTTCTTTTACTAATTCTTTTATTTCATTAATTAGGTCATCAGCATCAACAACTGTCCCTTCTCTTGATTTCATTCTTCCTTCAGGGAGATTTACCATGCCATAAGATAAATGATAGAGATTTTCTTTTTTTAACAATTTTAGTTTATCCAATATTGAAAATAAAACCTTAAAGTGATATTCTTGCTCATTCGCAACAACATAAATTGACTTGTTAATTTTAAACTCATCAAACTTTAATTTTGAGAGATAAATATCTTGGGTTATGTATATAGAAGTGCCATCATTTCTTAAAAGATATTTTTTTCCTAATCCTTCATTAGTTAAATCAATGTAAATAGAGTTATCGTTTTCTTTTTTGAAGATTCCATTCTTTAATCCTCCTAAAATTATCTCTTTACCTTTCTCATAAATATTACTCTCAAAATACTCTTTATCATGCTTTACTCCAAATAAGGAAATTGTTTCTTTTATCCCTGTTATTGCCATAGAATTGAGTTTTTTCCATAATTCTCTTATCTCTTTGTCTCCTTGTTCCCATTTAACAAGCATTTCTTGTGCTTGTTTTTCCAATTCAGGATTTTCTTTTGCTTTTTTTGAAAATAGAACATATAAATCTCCTATAAAATGGTCTGATTTTATCTTTTCTTTATCTTTTTTATCTTTGATATTTTCAGAATTAGATTCAAGTTCATCTTTAAATTTTTGATAGGCTAACATCGATTTGCAAATATGAATACCCCTATCATTGTAGAGGTTTACTCTTATTACTTTTTCATTATAAAATTCCAAAATTCTTGAAATAGATTCTCCTATTGATAAGTTTCTTAGATGCCCCAAATGTAATGGCTTGTTTGTATTTGGAGAAGGAAATTCAACCATTGTTTTATTGTTCTTTCCTAAGTTTGTTTTTCCATAGTTATCTTTTTCTTTTTCTATTTCTTTTATTAAAGATAAGGCTAATTCTTTTTTGTTAATGAAAAAATTTATGTAAAAGTTTTTTATTTCTACTTTTTCTATCTTTTCTCTTAATTCTTTATCTTTTTTAATTCCTTTTTCAATTTCTTTTCCTAATCTTAATGCTATTTCGTTTGGATTTTGGAAATTTTTATTTTTCAAGAAAAAACAAGCTAAAGAATAATCGCCAAAATCTAAAGAAGAAGAGTCTTGAAGATTATTTTTTATTTCTTCTATCTCAAAGATATAATTTAATTTTGATAACGAGTCTTCAATAATATTGATAATTAATTCTTTTATTTCTGTCATAAAATCAAATAGATTTTTTTCTTAATAAAGTTATTGAAATCTTTATTATTAGGAGTAAGATAGTTTCTAAGACTTATTTTTCAAATTTTCCCAATTTTCTATTTCTCCTTTAATTAGATAAAAAATATTGTTAGGATTTATTTTCTTTGTTTTAACTATTTTATTATATTGAATTATATCTCTTTCTTCTAATTTTTTTAATAAATGATTAAATTCAAAAATCAATTGTTTTTTTGTTAATGGTATTTTTTCAAATTTTTCAGGATTTTTATTGAAATATAATTTTATTTTAGAAAGATTAAAAGAATAACCCCTTTTAATAGATTCTTTATATATCTCATAAAGATACAAATTAATTGTTTTTAATGGATTTTTAGAATTTTTAAAACGAATTAATTGTGGATGATTTTTGTATCCTTTTGTTTTTCCTTCTAAAACTTTTTTAGCTAATAATGATTCTCTCCAAACAGCTAAAAGTCCTTTTCTATCTAAATATTTAAAATCAAGACTCCATAATCTCATTTTTTATTAATCTTATTCATTTTATGATAATATCTTTATTTTTATTATTAAATATTTTTTATCTAAAAAATTACAAGAATATTTATAAAACAGATTTCCTTAAAGTATTTATGAATGGAATAAAAAAAAGTTTGGTTGATCTAATTCTCCCTGATTACACCAAACTTAATCTAATGATATTTATTCCTACTGTATCTTTTTTAAGCAATTATTCAAAACTTTTTAATGAAAGCCAATACAAAGATCCTTATCATAATAAAAACAATTACCAAGACAAATTTCTTGTAAAAAGAGGGCAAGATAGAAAAAATATTAATAGACAAACAAGAAAAGCAAATTCTGGATTTATCTCAAAAGAGGGCTATTATGAAAAACAATTTTCTTCAAAACAAAATCAAGAAAGAAGTTTAAAAGGCGGTTTTTATTGTTCATATTTTTCTGATTTGGAAAGAGAAAATCAAAAATTTAGAAAATATAGATAATAAAAATTCTGAAATAAAATAAAGCCTCAGTAGCTCAGTTGGCAGAGCATTTGCTTCGTAAAAAATCAGAAACTCATAGAAAAAACCGAAAAAGCAAAAGGTCCTGGGTTCAAGGCCCAGCTGAGGCTTTTTAGAAAGGTTTAAAAAAAGAGTATACATTTTTTAGTAATGACAAAAACCTTGCAAGATTTTGTTAGTAATATTAAAGAGAATTCTAAAAACATAAAAAGAAATTTAAGAAGATTTGGGTTAGCTTTGGCTGCAAGTGCAATGATTGTAAGTTGCCAGGATTGCACCCCTTTTCCTCCTTCTGATTTGCCACCAGAAGCAACTTTAACTGTTGATAAAACAAGTGTTAATAAAGGAGAATCTGTAAATGTTAAGGTTAATGGAACAGCAAAGAGTTTGAAAAATTTGAAAGATGCAAATGCAAAATCAGATAAATTTATTGTTAGTTATCATTTGGATGCTGATTATGATGGAAATGGGACAGTAGATGAAACAATAGAACAAGAAACACCTATTGATATTTATAGGAAGTTAGATTATGTTGGAAAAGCTAAATTTTCTGCTATGACCACTGATAATAAAGGTTTAACAAGTGATGTAAAAAGTTTAGAAGTTATTGTTAATGAAAATATAAACAATTCGAACAATAAACCCATTGCAAATTTAAGTTCTGATAAAACTTCATTGATTAAAGGAGAAAATGCTAATTTAGGTATTTCTGGGACAGATGGAGACGGGGTTGAAGATATAAAAGAATATGAAATTAAAATTGATTATGACGGGAATGGAACAGTAGATGAAGAGATAAAACAAACAAACCCATTTGTTGTTTCAAGAAAATTTGATATTTTAGGGACAGCAAAAGTTTATGGTAAAGTAACTGATTCAAAAAATGAGAGTGATGAGAAAAACTTAGAAATAAAAGTAAGTAATGTTCCTGTAACAAACAATAAACCCATTGCAAATTTAAGTTCTGATAAAACTTCATTGATTAAAGGAGAAAATGCTAATTTAGGTATTTCTGGGACAGATGGAGACGGGGTTGAAGATATAAAAGAATATGAAATTAAAATTGATTATGACGGGAATGGAACAGTAGATGAAGAGATAAAACAAACAAACCCATTTGTTGTTTCAAGAAAATTTGATGTTTTAGGAACAGCAAAAGTTTATGGTAAAGTAACTGATTCAAAAAATGAAAGTGATGAAAAGAGTTTAGAAATAAAGATTTTACAGTTTCCTCTTGTAAGGTTATCATTAAGTATTAATGAAGATGAAATAAGAAAAGGTGAATCTGTAAATATTTCTTTAAACAATCTCAATGAAAATGAAATAAAAGATTATATTATTAGTATAGATCTTAATGATGACGGTTCTATTGATGAAGTTATCAAAAATAGTTCTCCATTAAATATAGAAAAAAGATTTTATAATGACCGAATAAGGCTATTAGGAGAGGTAGAAGATAAAGATGGATTAAAAAATTCACAAAGTGTTTTAATAAATCCTATTGAAGATATTAAAATTAATTTTGAGTTCAAAGATAATTATAATATAGGAGATTACTTTGACTATAAGTGGGATATAACCAATTATAATAAAGACCTAAAAGAAATTATTTTAGACAATTCAAATAAAGATTCTTTGATATATGAGATTTATAATAAAGATAAAAAGATATTTGGTTTCAATTTGGATCAAAATTTAATTCTTAAATTAAAAAGAGACGAAATTGGTAAAGAAGGAATGTTTTATGTACAAACAGAACAAGATCGCACTAGATTTGGAATTAATGATTATTGTTCTGCATTATGGCAAGGTTTGCCTTTTTGGATTAATGGTCCTTTTTTCATGTCTTATCCAACAGGGGGTATTAAATTAAATTCTCCTGGAGATTATAGGATAGAATTAACAACAAAATATAATTTAGAGGGAAAAGATCATACTATAAAAGTTATTTCAAGGGAAATTAATTTAAAATAAAATCATAAAAGGTAAAAAAATATCAAAATGCAAAAAATAGAAAAAAATATAAAGAACGAAAGTTTATCTAAAAGGATGGATAATAGTAAGAAAATCATATTTTATTCTTTATTCTTAATTATAATCTTAATAAAAATTTCTTCAATGTCCGCAACACCTTTGTCTTGTGTTCTTAATGATAAAGTAACAAATTTAACCGTTTATTTAGGGGATTATAATTCTTATGCTAATTTTTATTTTAATACTTTTGGGTATCCTGAATGTGATGAAATAAATTTAACAAAATTATTAGAAGAATATGATATAGAAGTTAATTTAGGAAATGATTTAAAGATAAATTTATCAAATGTATTGAATAGTTACGATTTTGGTTTTAATTTTAGTGAAAAAGATAATAAGATACATTTTAATCATTTAAATATCTCAGATAGTTCATTGCCATTGGTTAAGATTAATAATAATACTCTAGACGCAAAAGATTTAATAAATACTATTTTTATTATTCTCCATTCTTCTGGGAAAATAAACCAAAGTTACACTGCTCAAGAGTTAATTAATAATCCTTCTCTTTTAGATGATATTGTGAATACAAACCTTATTGAAGAATATGATTTTCCTGAAATGTGGGGAGATTTAAATTTCTTAAAGCAAGGAACAATCTATCAATTTAATTACAGTAAGGGATTAGCCGATTTAAATGAAACTTATTTAAACAGAATGAAAGATGCTGTAAGAAACAGAGAATACTGGGAGTTGAATGTTAATGAGTTTATTGAAGATTCTGTTTTACCAATCTTTGGTTTTTCAATTTTAGGTAAATCTTTTGGAAATTTAACTACAAATGTTACTACAGGAGATTTGGAAATTAAAAATGGAACTTATAATATCCCTATAATTTTTGATTATAATGGAGAAAAACAAATTAAAAACGTAAATTTGATAATTTACTCTTCAGCATATTCTGAAGAAAAAAATGAAGGAAAATTAAAAGAAGGAGAACAATTAGCGAATAATAAAACAACAATTGTAAATGAAAGCACTAATAAGATAATTTTTACAAATCAAAGTTTAATTTTAGATATATTAATAATTCCTCAACAAGTCGATTCTTCAAAAGAAGTGATTTTAGATATGTCTAAAATTGTTATTCCTGGGTCTGTTAATATGGTCCTTGTTCCAAAACAGATTTCTTTAATTAGAGAAACAAGTCTTGTTAATTATAGTGTTTTAATCCCTGAAAATCTCTCTATAAAAGGCATTGGGTGGGATGGAACTTTAATTTTACCTACTTTAACAAGCACAACGACTTCTTTAGGCAAAGTTAATACAGTTATCGAAGTCGGAAGTTTAGATTTAGGATTAATTTTTGATAAACCTGTTAAAATAATTATAGGCAATATGACAGGAAAATATGCGTTTTTTCAAAATGATACAGGGAGTTATTCTATAGATAAATGTGATTTAACTGCTAATGAGAATTCAGCAGGAAGTTTAAGTGAAGGAGAATGTTATTTTGATGATGGAAATAACTTAATAATCTGGACATATCATTTTACAAAATTTGGCGCATATGAAGAGGAATCTATATTAAGAAGGAGACACAAAATAATAAATAATACAGTAATTTCTAATGAAGAAGAAATCGATAACAAAGAAAGTCCTTTAATCAATCCAAATTCTAAGGGAATTATTAATTTAAATCAACCAAAACCAACAAATGCTAAAAAGAATAATGGCTTCTTTGGAATAACAGGTGGAGCAATAGCAAATTTATTTGGTGAGGATGGTAGTAAATTCTTTATTTTTACTTCTTTATTGCTTATGGTTGTGATTGTATTTATCATATTTAAGATTATAGCAAAAAGAAAAATAAAAGAAAAAAAGAAAGAAGAAATAGATAATCCTGAAGAAGTTAAACAAGAAGAGAGAGAAGAGCCAGAAAAAAAAGTTGAAGAAAAACCTAAGAAAAAAAAGAATAAAAAAGAATAGATAACAAAGCTTTAAAAACAGAGTTTCTTATTATTTTATAGAATTAATTCATAAAGAGTTTTAGGATTCTATTAATGGATTAGATTAATATAATGTAAGGAGGATAAAGTAAAATGAAATTATATATAGGAAATTTACCTTTCAGTATGAGTGAAGAAGACTTAAAAGCTCTTTTCGCAAATTATTCAACTGAAGAGATTACTCTAATAAAGGACAAGTTTTCAGGAAGATCAAAAGGTTTCGGTTTTGTAACAATTAGTGATGATGAAGTTGCTAAGAAAGTAATAGCTGAAATTAATGATAAAGAAATAGAAGGAAGACAGATCAAAATTTCTGAAGCAAAACCTATGGAAGAGAGATCAGAAAGACCAAGAAGAAGTTTTGGAAATGGTGAAAGAAGAAGTTTTGGCGGAAGAAGAAATTTTAATAGAGATAGATATTAAATAATATAATAATATTATCCCTATTTTTTATTTTTTTGTTTATTTTAATTTGTTTGTTTTTTATTCTTTGTTTATTATAAAGTAAAAATTTTTAAAAAATATTATAGTGTTAATCATGAAAAAACAGTTTCTTTAACAGATAAAGGTTTTAAGTTTTTAGACAGATACAAAGTTATATTAAACTTCATTGAAGAATTTGAATTATAAATGGCTTATTAGTTGAATTATAGTTCTAATTATAAGGAAATTTACAAATTAGTAAGTTTTTTAAGGAATCTAATTTTTATATTCTTATAAAATACAAGCGGGAGTGCCAGAGTTGGTCAAATGGGCAGGACTTAAGATTGTGGAAGAACCAAGGTTCTTCTAACACTACATCTCCTTAAAGAGAGAATATAAAACCTCACTAAAGAGAGAATATAAAAACTCGCTAAAGAGAGAATATAAAACCTCACTAAAGAGAGAATATAAAACCTCACTAAAGAGAGTAGGATAAGAAATCCTGTGGCTTAGTGCCTGCGCAGGTTCGAATCCTGTCTCCCGCATTTTTCAAAATCAGTTTATCTGAAAAGATAATTCTATAGACATTATTCTATAAAAGGATATAAAAATTTATAAATGAGACTTGTTTCAAATTTCTATGGAAAAAGTGTTTTCACTAAATAATGAAAAAAGTAATAAAGAATCATCTAAAAATACTAAAAGTTTTTTGTTTTTATTGATAGTTTTGCCTTTGATTTTAATTTCATTAACGAATAATGTTAAATCTACTTCTTATTCAAAAACAATTTTTATTGATGATTATATAATTGATTACAGTTATCAAGATGCAGTTAGTGAAAATTATTTTACTTTAAGAGTTAATATTACGAATAATCAAAATTCTATGAAAAATTTAACTTTAAAAATGCAAGAAGATGATCCTTTTGAATTTAAAGATTCAAGAAGATGGGAGATAGAAAATTTGAATTCTAGTCAAAGCATTTCTAAAAATTTTGTTATTTATATAGACAAAGCAGAATCAAAAAAATATTTCATTGATTTTAATTTAAAAGACGATGAATACGATTGGGATGAAAAATTTGAGATAAAAGTTTCAACAAATTCTCCTGAATTTTCTTTAGGAACAATAAGTTCTTCACCTTCAAAAATGGCTCCTGGACAAACAAATGTTGCTTTGTCTATTACAATAAAGAACACAGGCGATTATAATGCTGAAGATGTTGTTGCAACTTTAGATTTACCCTCTGGTTTTACTCCTTCTGGTTCTTATTCTAATGAAGTTCATACAGGAGACATAAATTCAGGAACAACAAAGATTCTTGTTTTTTATTTTGATATTGATAAAGAGATAAAACAACAAAATTATACTTCAACCTTAAATTTAAATTATAAAAATGATGGTGAGGATGAAAAAAAAGAATTGGAAATTCCTTTAATTATCTTTTCAACACCAAGATTTGAAATAACAAAAGTAGAAGAGCTTTCAAACTTGTATCCTGGATCAAAAAGCAAAATAAAAATTTATTTAAAAAACACAGGTAAAGATGCTAAAGATGTAACACTAAGAGTTTATCAAAGAAATGATCAGCCTTTTGAATTTACAGAAAAATCAGTTTATGTTGGAAGTTTGAAATCAAATGAAATAGGATATGGTATTTTTGAGTTTACAATAGATAAAAATGCTGATCCTATGAAATACTATTTAAATTTTCAAGTAAGAAGTATTGATGGCCAAGATGTGATTGTAGATGATGTTACTTCTTCTATTAATATATTAAAAAAAGAAATTAATGTGGGTATGTATTTATTTTACGGGATTATCTTATTGATAGTTTTAATTG
>CAYQJI010000004.1:49206-60749 GCA_964417865.1 Candidatus Woesearchaeota archaeon | reverse complement strand
AGACAATAATTAATAAAATTAAATTTAATAAAATTGAATAACCTTACATCTTTTCTAAAACCTTTATTCTCTCTTCTATAGGCGGATGGGTGCTTGACATTTTTCCTAATGGGTCAGCAAAAAATAAAGGAGCTACTGCTTTATTCACTTTTTTTTCAGGTATTTCTTCTTGTTGAATTTTTTTTAATGCTCTTATTAATCCTTCTGGATATCTTGTAAATTTAACAGAAGAAGCATCTGCAGTAAATTCTCTTTTCCTTGAAATTGCCATCTGAACAAAGAAGATAAATATTGGAGAAAGAACTGCTAAAATAATGCCAAGAATTAGAAAAATAGAATTTTTATTATCTCTATCATTATCTCTAAACCACAAACTTCTTAAAAATAAATTTGAAATTATTGAAACCATGCCGACAGCAACAGAAACCAAAGTCATATACCTTATGTCATAATTTTGAACGTGTCCGAGTTCATGAGCTAAAACACCTTCTAATTCTCTTCTTTCTAATTTTTTCAATGCCCCTGTTGTAACACATATAACTGCTTTTTCAGGTGATCTTCCTGAAGCAAATGCATTTATTTGATTAGATTCCATAATATAAAGTTTTGGCATAGGCAATCCACTTGATATGGTTAGACCCTCAACTAAACGGTAATAATCTCTATATTTTTCAGGATCAGCTAATTTTGCGCCAACACTAAGCAAAGCGATTTTATCAGAATAAACATAACTAAAAAAAACATAACAAAAAGAGATTATTCCAGAAAGGATTATAATAAATAAAAAAGAATCAGGGCTATAAATCTGAGATATTACAAAACCAAGAAGGATTATAATTGAAAATATGATTGACAAAAGAAAAAAAGATTTTCTTTTATTTCTTGATATCTGATCCCTAAAATCTATTCTTTCTATCTCTTTTTTCATATTTATAAAATCATATTAGGATTTATAAATTTATATAAAAGATTAAAAAAGGATATAGAAATAATTTAAAAAATTAATCAAATTTTACTTTGATTTCTTTTCTTTCTGATTCTTCTGCTTGAAAGTATTCTTTTGGTTTTTTATTAAACATTCCTGCAAACAAATTTCCTGGGAAAGTTTTGCACAATTGATTATAAGATAAGATACTATCATTAAAGAATTGCCTTGCATAAGCAACTTTATCTTCAGTAGAGGTTAATTCTCTTTGTAATTCTAAAAAGTTTTCATTAGCTTTTAAATTAGGGTAATTTTCAGCAAGTGCGAATAGTTTAGATAAATGACCTTCTAATGTTTTATCTGCTTTTAATTTTTCTTGGAATCCTTTAGCAGAAATTAAAGATTCCCTGGCTTTTGTAACTTCTTGTATTATAGACTTTTCATGCTTCATATAACCCTTTACACTCTCTATAAGGTTTGGAATTAAATCAGCTCTTCTTTTTAATTGAACATCAATCTGACTAAAAGAATTATCAATCCTATTTTCCAAAACATTAAATCTATTAAAGTAATAAATAAATATCATTAATACAAAAAAAATTAATCCGATAATTAACCATACCATAAATAAATAATAAAAGATAAGTTTATAAATATTGCTACACAAATTAATTTATGGTAAAAGTAGATAAAGAAAAATGTATAGGGTGCAGTTTATGTGTGTCTATATGTGAAGAGGTTTTTGAAATGGATAAAGATGGAAAATCCAAAGTAAAATCTCAAAAAGATTTGCCTTGTGTAAAGCAAGCAATTGATTCTTGTCCTGTAGAAGCAATTTCAGAATAATTTTTTAATTATTTTTGAAATAAAGAAAGATACAAAAGAAGTCCATAAAATAAAATCTTAAGAATCAACGTAATCTTTATTAACCCTGATTTGTATAACTAATTATGGTTGAAGAAAAAGAGGGAAAAATACAATTTGTTAAATGGTTTTCTGAAATAAATAAGGATTCTGGGAATATTGTTGGAGGAAAAGGAGCAAATTTAGGAGAAATTTACAATGCAAAAGTCAATGTACCTCCAGGATTTGTTGTAACAGCTCAAGCTTATGATTACTTTATAGAAAGAGCAGGATTAAAAGAGAAAATAAAAGAGATGCTCTCAAAAATAGATTATGAAAACACAGATTTACTTGATAGGGTTACAGAAGAGATAAGAAATTTAATTGTAAATGCAGATCTTCCAAAAGAGATGGAAGAAGAGATTTTAGAAGACTATGATATATTAAGTGTTGGAGATCTTAAAAACACAAAAGGAACAGTTTTAGACATAATAAAAAATTCAGAACCCATATTTGTTGCTGTAAGAAGCTCTGCAACAACAGAAGATTTAGAAGGAGCAAGTTTTGCTGGTCAACAAGAAACTTATTTGAATGTAAAAGGTAATAAAGAATTATTATTAAGTATAAAAAAATGTTTTGCTTCTCTTTTCACATCAAGAGCAACATATTATAGAAATAAGAAAGGATTTAATAAAGTTAAGGCAAGTTTAGCAGTAGTAATTCAAAAAATGATTGACTCTGAAAAGTCAGGTGTTGTTTTCTCAAAAGATCCAACAAATAAAACAGACAATATTATAGTTGAAGCAGTATTTGGTTTAGGAGAAGGAATTGTTTCAGGTACAATAACTCCTGATGAATATATTGTTAATAGAAACTTAGAGATTTTAGATAAAAAGATAATGGATAAGAAAATAGCGATAACACGAGATTCTTCAGGGAAAAATCAAATTGTAAAATTAACAAATGAAAAATCTCATCAACAAGTTTTAAAAGATTATGAAATAAAAAAAATTGCAGAAATTTCTTTAATGTTAGAAGAACATTACAAAAAACCACAAGATATTGAATTTGCAATAGAAAGAGATGAAGTTTATGTTGTCCAAACAAGACCTATAACTACTTTAGAAAAAAAGATTGAAAGAACAGGAGAATTAACAGGAAAAATTTTATTAGAAGGTTTAGGTGCTTCTCCAGGAATAGCTTCAGGAAAAGTTAAGGTTATAAAAGAATTAAAAGATTTAGATAAAATACAGAAGGGAGATATATTAGTAACAATTATGACTAATCCTGATATGGTTGTAACAATGCAAAAATGTTCAGGTATAGTAACAGATGAGGGTGGAATGACTGCTCATGCCTCAATTGTTTCAAGAGAAATGGGAATACCTGCTGTTGTAGGAACAAGAGAAGCAACATCTAAATTGAAAGATGATGATATTATTACAGTGGATGGCTTTTCAGGAAAGGTTTATGAAGGGAAATTAGCAGAAACAAAACAAAAAGAAGTTATGCAAATAACCTCAAAAACAAAAACAAAAATTAAGGTTATAGTAGACATGCCTAATTTTGCAGAAAGAGCAGCAAAAACAGGGATAAAACAGGTTGGATTAACAAGGATTGAAGGAATAATTGCAGAATTAGGAAAACATCCAAATTATTTTATTAAAGAAGGAAATATAAAAGAATATGAAGATTCAATTTATAAAGGTGTAAAAGATATTTCTAATTTTTTTGATGAAATTTGGGTAAGAACATCAGACATAAGAAGTGATGAATTTAGAAATTTAGAAGGTTCTCCAAAAACAATAGAATTAAACCCTATGTTAGGATTACATGGAATAAGATATGGGTTAAAGAATAGGAAAATATTATCTTCAGAATTAAATGCTTTAAAAAGAATAAATGAAGAAGGTAAAAAGGTAGGAATTTTATTGCCTCAAGTTATCTCAGTAGAAGAAGTAAAAGAAACTAAAAAAATATTAGATGAAATAAATTTCAAGAATTATAAACTTGGAGTTATGATAGAAACTCCTGCTGCTGTTCAGTTAATAAGAGAGTTATGTGAAGAAGGAATTTCATTTATCTCATTGGGAACAAATGACTTAACACAATATATTCTTGCAGTTGATAGAGGTAATGAATTAATTCAAGATTTATATAATGAAATGCATCCTGCAGTTTTATCTCAAATTGCTTATGTATTAAGAGTATGCAAAAGGAATAATGTAGAGACAAGCATCTGCGGACAAGCAGGAAGTAAAAAAGAAATGGTTGAGTTTTTAGTAAAAAATCATATAGATAGTATAACAGTTAATGCAGATGTAGCAAAAGAAATTTCGGATTATGTTGCTGAAATTGAAAAACAGATAGGAGAAGAACCAAGGCAGTATAATAATGAATAAATAAAAGAAGAAATAAAGATGTTAAAATTAAATAAAACAAAACCATAAATGTATGATTTAAGAGGATAGAATAAAGAACAAAATTTTATAAATAAAAAAGACATTTATATTAAATGGTTAAATCAACAAAAATCAAAAAAAAGAGTGTGATAAAAAAAGATGATGTTATAGAAGAAGGAATCAATAACAAATTAATTGAAAATTTTGTTTCTTTGCAGAGAGTTATGACAAATCTTGCTGTTAAATTAGAAGATTTATCCTCTCAAATATCTAAATTATTAGAACTATTTGAAATTTCTGCAAAAGCTATAGCAGATAAAGATTTTTCATTAGGAGATAATAAAATAAATAACCAATTATCAGAGAAATTGGATAATTTATTAGAACAAAATAAGATTATAGCGAAAGGCATAACTTTATTACATGGAAAAGAATCACAACAACCAAGTATTCCTTTTTCAAACCAACTTGTTTCAAACCAGTATTCTTCCCCTTATTCTCAATCAACAAATGTTTATTCTCAAGCAAATTCTCCTTATAAACCAAAAACAATTTCAACAGATGCATTAGGAAAACAATCTTTAAATCAAAGGTTTGTTAAACCTCTTGAATAAAAGTAAAATGGAAAATGCTCTTTCTAAGAGGATAATTCAAGAAAATTTGAAGAAGAAGATTTTAATTTATTTTACATTAATGTTGATAAAGAATTCTAAATCTAAAGAGATTGCTAATCTAAAAAGAGTAATAGAAAAAAAAGAAGATACTAAAGAGTCAGAAAAGGATTTTGAGCATGTTTTTGGGGATATGTTAAACAAAATAGAAATATTAAAGCAGATTCAATTAAGAAACAATCTAAAGATAGCAATGAACAATCAGTTAAATAGAAATAATTATGCCCCAAATCAATTAAATAATCCAATGCCTAAATCTCCTTCAAACTTTCAATCTATCTCAAAAAATAAAAATTCTCAATTAAAAAAAAGATTTTTAGATATTCCAGACATTTCTTTACCGAGTCATTTAAATTATTTAAAACCTATCCCAGAAAGAATAAACTTAAATTTTTATAAATTAAATCCTTTAATCAATGATCCGAAAGTTAGAGAGATAGTAGCTAATCCTAATGATAATGTAATAGTAAAGGGATCCATGGGAATAATGCCTAGTATTATCTATTTAACTAAAGAAGATATAATGAGTATTATAACTCTTTTTTCAAGATATTCAAAAATTCCCTTAAATGAAGGAGTATACAAAGTAGTTTTAGGTGATTTAATATTATCTGCTTATATAGATAGAAAGAATCAAGATTTTAGATTTAAAATAAGAAAGATGATTTAAGTAAATTATTACGATTAAATTAGTTTAGGTTAAATTACAGAAGGATTAATCAAATTTTTTATATCTTCAGATAAAGGTTGAGAATTAATCTCTTTATTTGATTCTTTATTTAAAATATCTTTTATCCATTTAATTTTATCATTTTCAATTAATGTTTTTAAAGTTTCATTTTCTAAATTAATATCATAAGAGTATTCAACATAATAATTCTTTAGTTGATAACTTATAATATACCTTCCATTAAAAAATTCTGATTTTGTTATTTTTAAAGAATCATTTGAGAATTTAGATAAGAATAATTCTTTTTCATTATCAGTTAAAGAAAGTAAAGGAATAGTAAAATTGCTTAAAGTAAAATTTTCAGAAAGATTTTCTAATAGTAGAGATTCATTAAAAATAGAATGATTTTGGAGTTCTGTTTGATTGTCTAAAATGAATGTAGACTCATTTAACAAAGAGGAATCATTATTAATACCATTATCAATATTTAAAGGAATTTGATTTTCTTTGATGGTTTTAGATAGATTAATCTCTTTTATAAAAGTGATTGTTTCATTATTATACGCGATATAAACATTTATTTTATCTTGATTTAGAATAGTCTCTGAAAAAGGTATATCTTTGATATCAAGAGGTATTGTATATGTCTTTCCTATATAGTCTTCACCAAAACCTTTTTCATTTTCAGAATAATCTGTTTGTATTATAATAAAGTTTCCCTCTTGTTTTATTGAAAGAATGCTGTCTTGTAAATTTTTATTGTTGTATTTAACACTTCCAGAAACAAGTTCAACACTTTCTCCTGGATTCAATTCATAACTGAAAGGATTATCTTTAGAAACCTTTCCATTTATCTCATAAAAATCACTAGAATCTGATTGAGTGACTCTACCTGTTGGACTCAAAATTAAGAAAAGATTAGAGATAGTGTTTTGAATACTATCTAAGACAGATGTTTTTGTTTCATCAGAAGTATTTATATTATCTTTATTTTCAGTTTTATCAATGTTATTATTTATTAAAGTAGTTTTGTCTGCAGAAGATTCTGAATTTATTAGATTATTCTCTTGAAGATTATCTATTTGAACTGATTCATCTATTGTTTCTTTAGAATTAGAAGTTTCATTTTTGCTAGAATCTTCATTTGGATTAATATTTTCATTCTGTGGGAGATTATCATTTTGATTGGTTAAAGAAGTTGTGTTAACTGAATGTATTTCATTAATTGAATTTGTTTCATTATTTGAAGTTATTTCATGAGTTGAAGATTTTTTAATTAAAAGTTTAAAGGTTATTTCAGGATAAATTATATTTTCACCTTCAATTCCAAATCCTTTCCCTTCTTCTGACAAATTAGATTTTTCTAAATAAAAATTTCCAAAAGAGCTAAAATTTTTTGGAATAATATCTTTTAAAACATATTTTTTAGTTTCATTTGAAGATTCTAAAATTAAGGTAGAAGATTCTGGAATTAATTCTCCTTCTTTTAAAACTAAAGATAAAGGTAGAGAATAACTATTTTGAATATTTTGATTTGTATTTTCTAATGTAACTTTTCCTGTAAATGATTTATTAAATACAAACAGGTATAAAAGGACAAATGTAACAATAAGAAAAATTGAAATAAGAAAAATTATTTTGGTTTTATTGTTTATTTTTGACTCATCAACCCCAAGATATTCTGAGACTACTTTTCCATCAACTCTTTTACTTTGGTAGATATATGGGCCATAAAGTTTTCCATCTTTTTTAATATATTTTTTGTAAACCATTGTAGGGTAACTAAATAAAAGAAAATTAATATTTAAAACTTTCCAAAGAAAAGGCAAAGAAAAAATTAATCTTTCAATAAAAAGGAATTGATAAAATGAACAATATAATTAATGAATAAAAAAGAGGTTATTAAAATACATAACTATTACATTGAGTTTGGGTAAAGAATATTGAATAATTATCATTAGGTTGTATATTCGTGTTAAAATTAAAACCTATATGTGAATAAGGATAACCTTCTACAGGTAACTTATAAGTTATTATTGGTCTACAGATTGTACTCTCTAAAGTATTATTAACTTTAACATATTTATTTAAATACATTGAAGGAGCATTTTCTGTTTGAGGTAAATCAGGACTACCAAAATACATATTTGAAGTTCCTGGCCAAGTATCACTAACAGTTCCAGAATTTAATGGGATTATTTCTTCACAGATATTACTTGAATTACAAAGATAATTTGTTGGGCACAGACCATTTAAATCACCACATGGTGCAGATTCTCCACATAAATTGTTTGCAAAACCACAATTTGAGATACCACAAATTTCTTCCCAAGTTCTTGAATCTTCACAAATACTTATTTGACAAGTATGAGTTGTTAAATTACAAACTTCGCCATCAGAACAAGTTCCGCAAATATAAGTCTGAGAACAACCATCAGAAACACTTCCACATTCATAACCAGCACAAGCTTCTTCTTGAGAAAGAGGAACACAAGGTGTTGTACCTCCATTTTCCCCATTTCCTGGAAGAGAACCGGTATAATCTTGATTAATAGTATATGTATCTAAGATATTTCCAATTGTTTTATCTCCTGAAGCCATGTAAATAGGAGCAACACTCACTTCACTAATTGTTAATGGATCTAATTGAGTAGGTGTAAGTGTAAAATCCTTAGATTCCAACTCACCAAGACTCGTATCAACTTTTATTAATTCAGAACCAGATCCATTTTTTAGTGCAAAAGCTAATCCAACAATCTCGCCTGGACCAGGCCTTCTTTCAACATTAACCAAAATTTGGTTAGAACTTCTATAAGCATTTAAAATTTTTAAATCAAGAGAGAGTGTAAATGCACTAACTGGTTTTGAATATTTTGTAATGACCTCTCTTATGACCCCCCAAATGATACCTAATGCCACAAGAGCTAATAAAACAATTATTAATGTAATAACAACAGAAGACAAACCTCTTTTTTGTACTTTCTTAAACATAACTTAAAAAATGATTTTCTATTTAAAAATCTATCTCAAAATCAAAAAATAAAATAAAGAAAAATAAATCCGAGATAATCCCTTTATCAAAACAATTCATTTACTGCACAGAAGAGTAACCATCTGAATTTCCTGTTCCTGCATTAGTTACTTGATTTGTTTGTTGTTGATAACATTGCAATGCAACTAAATTCAAAGTAACATTACTTACAGTTAAAGGAACTCCTGTATTAGAACAGGTTGCTGCTTGTTGAGCGATTGCTATAACAGCATCTTGAGCACCTTGGTTATAACCTTTTATCACTAAGTTATTTATACTCGGTCTTATCAAAAAGAAATAACCTAAAAAAAGTAATAATATCACTATGATAATCACAAGGGAAATTATAACAATATTCTTTTTATCTTTAACCATATTTTTTATAATTAAATCTAGTTTAAAAAGATTTCTATTATTTTTTATTTTGTAGTACAAAATGGGTATTAATAAAAGTAAAAAAGATTAGTGTAAGTAAATTTGCTTAAATAATTCTAAGTTTTATCAACTTTAATAAATAAAAAATTATAGATTAAAAATAAGTTAAGATTTATATAAAAGTTTAAATTTATATTAGAAATATTAAAAAAATTTATCAAACGATTTATTGATTCTGATTCTGTTGAGGGGTATAAGGAATTAAAACAAGAGATTGATTCTGATTTACAGGAATATTAACAAAACCTTGATTTTGTATTTGTAAAACCATAGCTCTAAGGAGATCCACTTGTCCTTGATTATAACCAGAATTATAAGTTAAAGATTGCTTATTTTTTATCATAGGTCCAATAATTAAGATATAAATTAACACCAATAAGAGGATTATCAAACTAAAAGCTAATACTCTAATTAACACATCTTTTTTATCTTTAACCATATTTTTTAAGAGTAATTTTAGTTTAAAAAGATTTCCATAATAATGTATTACAATGAAGTAAAGGAAAAATTAATGATTAAAATCAATGATTCTATAAAATTTATGTAATAATTTACTCAATCTTTTTACTTAATATTTATTCAGTCACGATTTCTAATAAAGTATTAACATCTTTAATTGAAACATTACCTGACACTTTTACATATAATGATAATATGTCTCCTGCTTCAAATTCTGTTATTCCTTTTGATTGAATATCATAATCTTTCTTAGTTCCTTTTTGACTTATAACAAATTCATTACCAAAATTAATTCTATTTCCGTTTTTGTATAAAATAATTTCAACAGAACCTTCTCCATCTAAAGATTCTAAACTTGTTGAAATTCCAGTAATACTACCTTTTCTCATCATAACATAACCTTTATTCAAAGAACCAACTATACCTGTTGCACTTTCCATAAATTGCGATTCTTTTATCTCTTTATTAATTCCAAAATTCAATAATGACCTCTTATCTTCAGACATTATTAAATCACTTTGTTTTTCAAGTTTATCTGTTGAATAAGTTATCATGTAAACTTTTTTATTTTGTTCATTAAGATTATTAGAAGAATATTCTATTTGATAAATAGCGAGATTAGCATCATTTACATTTTTTAAATCAACATCTTTAGGTAATGAATTTAAATCTAGTTTAGAAACATTTTTTATCTCCTTAGGACTTATCTCATTTTCATTTGTGAATTCTTGAATATATTTATAAACATTTTCAGATAATCCTGAAAGAGGAGAATTTGTTTTATTATCTTGACTCTTCTTATCTTGAATTGAATTAGAAGAATTAGCACTCATTATTACACTCAAGAATATCAAAGTAATAAAAAAAGAACCAAAAACGATTAATAATTTCTTCCCCTTTTTCATTAAAACAAAAAAACAAACATATATTTAAAGATTACTAATTATTAAATATTAATTACTAAAATTTAAATTATAAAAATCACCCTATAAGATAGAAAAAATATAGGATAGAAAAAGTTATGCTAAAATGAAAATAAATAATATAATAACTAAAGAAAAAATTGAAAAATACACAAAGATAACTAACGAAGCATTAAAAGAAATAAAAAAGAATATCATAAAAGGAAAAGAAAATTATGCTAAGGAAATAATAGAGATGACTGAAAATTATCTTAAAGATTCTACATATTTTATAAAAAAGAAGGATTTTGTTAATGCTTTTGCTGCTTTAAATTATGCTCATGGTTGGATAGATTCTGGGGTAAGATTAGACATATTTAATGTTAAAGATAATAGACTATTTACAGTTAAATGATTTAAACCAATAAATAGGATTAGAACAAAATTCTAAAAAATCATTAAATTATTTTGGATTATTTTTTCCTTCTTTGTTTAATAATTTTAATAAATAATAAACAGAACCAAAGATTATTACACCAGGTAATAAAGCAATTCCACTTGCAGGAACGAAGAAACTTGTTCCAATTGTTCCAATTGTCCCTGCTCCAACAATTTCTAATAAATCAGCCATACTATGAACAGATTTCTCAACATCTTTTTGTAATGCATCAAATTGCATAATCATTCTTCCTTTTTTTAAGATCTTAACTTTTCTGTCTTCTTCAGAAACAATTACTACAAGATTGTCATTAATAGCAGCGCTTAAAGCAGCACTATGTCTTGTTCCATAATTTTTAAACACCTTTTTACTTTTAATCATAACCCCATAAGCTTTCAAAAAACCATTTTTATCTATGATCACTGCACCATCAATTAAAGCTAAAGATTCTAAAAGTTTAGGGTTATCTGTAACTTTAAATGGAGGAACAGTTTGATTTATCAGAGGTTTGTAAGGAACATCTCCTACAACAAATAATGCACCTTCTCCTCTTTTTGCTATTCTCAAACCAACTTGTATTAGAGTTTCTTTTAAACTCGTTTTTTTATTTTCCATAAATTAGATTAAGATTTGTTCATTTTAAACTTTTTGATAATAAAAAAGAATAAAAACAAGGAACATTTATTTAATAAATGAAAAAAGAGGTAAAAGTTTTAAGTCTTGGGGGGAGTTTAATTATTCCTAATGAGATTAATTTAAACTATTT
>CAYQJI010000004.1:1989-49191 GCA_964417865.1 Candidatus Woesearchaeota archaeon | reverse complement strand
ATTTGTTAAATTTAAAAAAAATTCTGATAAAGCATTCAAAAAAATACAAGTTTATAATAACTTGCGGAGGAGGAAAAATTGCAAGAATTTATATTGAAGCGTTAAAAAAAAGTAATGTAAATGAATTATTTCAAAGTTTTATTGGTATATCATGCACAAGGACAAATGCAAGGTTTATGAATTATCTTTTCAATTCAGACTCTGATAAAGGGATTCCTCACACAACAAAAAGTTTAATTAAAGAAATAAACAAAAAAGACATTGTTTTTTGTGGTGCATTAGAATATAAGGCTAATCAAACTTCTGATTCTACTGCTGCTTTATTAGCTAAAAGGTTTAAGAGTGATTTTATTAATCTAACAAATGTTAAAGGATTATATGACAAGGACCCTTCTAAATATAAAGATGCAAAATTGGTTAAAGAGATATCTTGGTTAGATTTTAATAATATTATTAACAAAATAAAATTTAAACCAGGACAACATTTTGTTTTAGATCAAAATGCCTCTAAAATAATAAAAGAATCAAGGATAAAAACATTTATTTTAGGGAGTGATTTAAAAGAATTAGATAATCTGTTAAGTAAAAAAAATTTTGAAGGTACAATAATAGGAGATTTTAATGGAACAACTTTTTATTAATGAAAAAGATTTTAATAAAATAAGAAGAATTATAAGAGAAAATCCAAAAAAAGAAATTGTATTCTCTGGAGATGATGAATTAAGTAGGAAAGTCTTAGAAAAAGAAAAGATTAATATTTTATTAATAAATCAAAAAGGAAGAAAAGATTATGATAAAGAAAGAAATTCTGGTTTTAATCAAGTTTTAGCTAAATTAGCAAAAAAAAAGAATGTGATAATAGGGATAAATTTAGATGAGATTATAGAAAGTGATGGGAAAGAAAGAGCAAGAATAATTGCAAGAATTAAACAAAATATAAAAATATGTAATAAAAATAAATTATATATGGAATTTATTTCATTTAATTATAAAAAAAGCCAAATTTTAAAAAAAGGATTAGGTTTAATCTTGGGCATGCCAACTTGGATGACAAAAAAATTAAAGTAAACAATTATTTAATAAAAGATTAAAGAATAAAAATAAAATGGAAAAAGAAATTGAAAAGATAATAGAATCATTAAACACAAATGAAAAAAAAGTATTAGACAATATTAAAGAAGAAAAAATAGAGAGTATAATTAGTAAAACCAATTTAGATAGAACTTCTGTTTTGAGAGCATTAGAATATTTAGAAAATAAAAAGATAGTAATTTTAGAACATTCAAAGAAAAAAATTGTAGATTTTGGTATTAATGGATTAATTTACAAAAAGAAAGGACTACCTGAAAGAAGATTATCAGAAAAAATTTTAGAAAAAAAGATTCTTAATCTAAATGAAATCAACAAAGAATTAGATTTATCAGAAGAAGAAATAAAAGCTGCAATAGGCGCATTAAAAAACAAAACTTTAATAGAAATAAAAAATGGAAAATTGATTCTTAATGCTAATGTTGAAGAAATAATGAGAAAAACTTTAGAAGAAAAATTTTTAGAAGAATTACCATTAGAATTGTCTAATTTAACCCCTGAACAAAAATACGCTTTAAAAATTTTAGAAAAAAGAAAAAATATTATCATAATTAAAGAAGAAGATAATATAAAAATAAAATTAACAGCACTTGGAGAAGAGGTAGAAAAAGAAAAAGCAAATTTTAAAGAGTTAATAGAAAATATAACTCCTAATTTATTAGGAAAAGAATCAAATTGGAGAGGAAAAAAATTTAGAAGGTATGATGTGACTTCAAAACTTCCTGAAATTTATGGAGGGAAAGCTCATTTTGTAAATCAAGCTGCAGAATATGCAAAAAAAGTTTGGATTGATCTTGGTTTTAAAGAAATGGAAGGGAATATAGTTGAATCTTCTTTTTGGGTGTTTGATGCATTATTTACTCCGCAAGATCATCCTGCAAGAGAGATGCAAGATACTTTTTTTATAAAGGGAAAAGGGGCAGAATTACCTGAAAAAAGAATAGTTGAAGCTGTAAAAAAAAGTCATGAACAAGGAGTTGATGAAAGCAAGGGTTGGGATTATCAATGGAAAGAAGAAGAAGCTAAAAAATTAGTTTTAAGGACACATACTACAGCAGTTTCTTCTTATATGCTATCAAAAATAAAAAAAGAGGATATTCCTTGTAAGTATTTTGCATTAGGAAAATGCTTTAGGAATGAAACAGCAGATTGGAGTCATGGTTTTGAGTTTAATCAAACAGAGGGTATTGTTGTAGCCAAAGGTTTAACTTTTAGAAATTTATTAGGATATTTAAAAGAATTTTTTAAAAAGATGGGTTTTGAAAAAATAAGATTTATCCCAAGTTATTATCCCTACACAGAACCAAGTGTTCAAATAGATGTTTTTAATCAAGAGAAAAAACAATGGTTTGAATTAGGGGGTGCAGGAATATTTAGGCCAGAAGTAGTAATACCTTTATTAGGAGAAAACATTACAGTTTTAGCTTGGGGGCCAGGATTTGACAGAATGATAATGGATTATTATGAAATAAAGGATTTAAGAGATTTATATAAAAATAATATAAATCGATTAAGAAAAACAAAATTTTGGATGAAATAAAAAATAAATTAAAAGATTAACTAATTAAAAATAAAATATAAAAAATGAAAAAGGAAAAAACATCAGAAGAAGAAAATTGTATATTCTGCAAAATCGTAAATAAAGAAATACCCTGTTATAAAATCTGGGAAAATAAAAGATATTTAGCATTTTTAGATATGAATCCTATAAATCCTGGTCATGTTCTTTTAATTCCAAAAAAGCACACAGATTATATTTTTGATTTAAAAAATAGGGAATATCTAAGATTAATGAAACACACAAAAGAGATAGCTCAATTATTAAAAGAAAAATTAAATTGCAAAAGGGTAGGTATTGCAGTTGAAGGATTTTTTGTTCCTCATGTTCATGTTCATATTGTCCCATTAAATCAGGGTAATGAATTAAATCCTGAAAGAGCAAAAGCTATGAATCAAGACGATTTAAAGAAGATTCAGGAAAAAATAACAAAAAAAGATAAAACAAAAAATGAATAACAAAACAAAATCTTTTGAAAGAGAATGTCTAAATAATAAAAATGAAAAACTTACAGAGGTTTTCATTAACCGAAGGTTTGAAGGCTTAAGTGATGAAAGATCTACAGAGGTTTTCATTAACCGAAGGTTTGGAGATTTGAGCAGTGAAAAACTTACAGAGGTTTTCATTAACCGAAGGTGTGGAGATTTGAGCAGTGAAAAACTTACAGAGGTTTTCATTAACCGAAGGTTTGGATGCTGGAAGTGTGAGAAACCCGCAGGAGGTTTTCAATGGCAACTATAAGTTTCAACAAAAGAATATTTGAAAGAGAAATTGGAAGACTTGATGAAAAAATGCAAGATAAGATTGCCTTATTTGGAACACCAATTGAAAGAATTGACAATAATGAGGTAGAAATAGAGGTTTATCCTAATAGACCTGATTTATTATCTTATTATGGATTTAAAAGAAGTTTTTTACACTTTTTAGGAAAAAGAGATAAAACAGAATATAAGATATTTAATCCTGAAAAAGATTATAAAATTTACGTTGATAAATCATTAAAAGATATAAGACCTTATACAGCTTGTTCTATTGTTAAAAATCTTCATTTTACAGATGAATTAATAAAAGAGGTTATAGATATGCAAGAGAAATTGCATTTAACTTTAGGAAGGAATAGAAAAAAATTTGCTATTGGAATTTATCCTTTAGAAAAAATAAAATTACCTATAACTTTTAAAGCTTTAGAGCCAGATAAAATAAAATTTATTCCTTTGGATTCTGAAAGAGAGATGAACGGTTTTCAGATATTACAAAGGCATCCAAAAGGAAAAGAATATTCCCCTTTACTTGCAGGAAAAGAAAAATTTCCTATTTTTGTAGATTCAAATAATCAAATATTAAGTATGCCCCCAATAATAAATTCTCAACTTACTGGAAGAGTAGATAAAAAAACAAGAGATATTTTTATAGAATGTTCTGGTTTTGATTTAAGATTATTAAAAAAATGCCTAAATATCTTGGTTTCAAATTTAGCAGAAGCTGGGGGTAAAGCTTATTCAATGGAAGTCTTATATGAAAATGATAAAATAATAACCCCTGATTTCAAAAGAGATAAAATGAAGATAAATTTAGAACATGTTAATTCACTTTTAGGCATTAATCTAAAAGAAGAAGAAATTATAGAGTTATTAAAAAAAATGGGACATTCTTATGAAAAAAAGGTTGTTGAAATTTCTCCTTGGAGAACAGATATTATTCATGAAGTAGATCTTATAGAAGATATAGCAATATCCTATGGATATGAAAATTTTATTCCAGAAGTTCCAAAAATTTCCACAATTGGTGGTGAATCAAAAACAAGCAGGATAAAAAAGAAAATTTCTGAAATTTTAACAGGATTAAGTTTGATAGAAACTTCAAATTATCATCTAACTATAAAAAGTGATCAATTTAGAAAAATGTCTTTAGAAGAAAAAGATTTTATAGAATTAGAAAATTCAAAAACAGAATATACCATTTTAAGAAAAGATTTAAGCCATTATCTTCTAAAAGTTTTAAGTGAAAATTCTGATTCTGAATATCCTCAAAGAATTTTTGAAATAGGAAAAGTTTTTGAAAAAGAAGAAAAAGAAAGTTTAGCTGTTGCTTTATCCCCAAGCAATTTTACAGAAGCAAGACAAATTCTTGAATACTTGTTTAGAATGTTAAATCTTAAAATAGAGATAAAAGAACCAAGAGAGACAAAACCTTATTTTATAGAAGGTAGAGCAGTAGATATATTCTTAAATAACATAAATATCGGACAACTCGGGGAGGTCCATCCAAAAAATTTGAATAATTGGAAAATTAAGATGCCTGTTTCTTTATTTGAAATCTCTCTAAAAGAAGTAATAGACATCTTAGGATAAATAAAACTAATTAATAAAAAAGATTAATTAAAAAATAAAATAATTTTAATCAGAATTAACCTAAATAACTCGTATTTTTAAGATTTGATTTTTCAACCTCTTTTTCCAATAAAGAAAATGTGTTTGTTAATTCTTTTTTAATATCTTGCCAAAGGTTATAATATCTAATAACTGCCTTTACTTCTTGTTCTTCAGAATAGTTTAAATCTAATTTTATGATTTCAAACTCAAGTGAAGAAATCTTCTTATAAATTTCAGATAAAGACTCTTTTTTGGTATTGTCTATTTTCTTTATTATTGAAAAAATGAATAAAGGAGATTCTGCAACAGGATTTAATAAAGACTCAATAAACTTTAGATAATCAAAAAATTTATCTAAAATCATTTTTCTTATTTCTTTAATTAAAAAGTCTGTTTGAGTTTTACAAAGTTTTTCTATTTGAAAATCTTTATTAAGATTATCAAAACCTGGTAAATCAGGATATTTATCTTTTAAGGTAAGATAAACTCGTTTAAATTCTTTAAGATTCTTATTAAAATCTTTATGATTGGTTTTTTGTTTTTTTTCCATTTTATTTTGTTTATTCTTTAAAATATAATTATTTACGAATGATTTAGATAATCTTTCAATGAATATTCAAGACTTTAAAAAACTAAGCCCCAGCTGAGGATTGAACTCAGGACCCCGTCCTTACCAAGGACGTACTCTAACCAACTGAGCTACTGGAGCACTTGATTTTAAAAAAGGTTTAGTTAAAAAATTTAACTATTAAAAAAATAATTAAAAAGATTATAAAAAATAAAGTTCTAGAAATAATCTTATAGATGAACTTTTTTAAATAAAATGATTAATAAGTAAATTAACAAAGAAATTAAAAAGCCAATTGAAATAAAAAAAGAGATTATTGTTAAGAGATAAAAGAGATTTTGAAAAAATAAAGAATCTATTAATCTAAATAAGATAAAAGAGATTAAAGAAATTATCAATGAAAAAAGCATATAGTTTAATATTTTAAATATTTTTGTATGTTTCTCTGAAACAGATTGTTTCTTTAAAAGAGGGTTAGTCTTATTTAGTTTTTTATTTTTTACTTTTTCAACTTTTTTCTTAGGATTAATCTTTTTTTTAGCCATATTATCTCCTCTTTAATATTTAATAAAACCCTTTTTAGTTTATAAATATTTTGTTATAAAATGAAAATAAGAAAAATTAAGAAAAAGAATAATTGAATAAAGATTAGATAAGATTCTTACTGATATTTTTTATAGTGCTATTAGAAGACCAATCCATCTTGGTTATCTGTCCTGTTAATGTTTTAATGTTATTAAAAACATGACTAAGCCATGAGAAATAAAGACCTATTAAATTATCCACATCACTTAAATTTTTTATTGAAATTGGTCTATTTTTAAATACCATAATAAAACTAAAATATCCAAATAAAATAAGTCCTAAAATTAAAATTAAAAGAATTTTATGTTTCGTCTTTTTTACTTCAAAAAGAATTAATACTAAAGAGATTATTGCTATTAAAGCTACTAAAATTGAAGTTAAAGCCATATTATTAATTAGAAAAGAAGATATAAAAAACTTTCTGAAAGATTATAAAGAAATTACCAAATTAAAAATAAACAAGAGAGTAGTCCCACCAGGATTCGAACCTGGGTCACAGCCTCCAGAGGGCCGTATACTTGACCGCTGTACTATGGGACTATATTTAAAAAAAGACTTTCGATTATTAAAAGGTTTACTAATAAACTATCATTTAAAAGGAATTAACACAAGTCTTTTAAATTAAATTAAACTTTAAAAATTGTGCCCTGTTAGTCTAGAGGCCAAGGATTCCACCCTCTCAAAAAATCAACAATTTTATTTGTTGATTCTAAAAAGGCAGATTTATCTCGATGAGAGAATTAAATCTACGCATCTCTATGCATCCTTTTTGGAGTACGGTGGCGACCCGAGTTCAAATCTCGGACAGGGCATAAATAAAAAATAAAAGTAATATAAGGGCTAATTTTAATCTTCCTATACACTTTATATTTTTACATGTAACTACTATAAAAACATAACAATTATAAAGATAAGATTTCATTAAAAATCATGACAAGAATAGGTTTTATAGATAGTGTATTATGTGCATCAAGGGGAATAATCAGTAGTATATCTAAAGAAAGAAATATCAAAATACAAATTTTATTATGCTCAATAATCATATTTTTTAGTTTACTCTTAGAAATCTCTAAAACGTCTTTAATTACTATAATAATTGTTTGTTTTTTAGTTATTATATTAGAAATGTTTAATAAAGGATTTGAAAAACTTGTAGATTTTGTTTCTCCTGAATATAATAAAGAAGCAGGAAGAATAAAGGATATAATGGCAGGAGTAGTTTTATTAACATTTACCATGACAGCAATAGTCGGTTTTTTAATTTTATATAATCCCTTCATCCATTTTATAAATCAAATATCAAAAAACAGTTTTTTATTGTTTTCTCTTATCTCTTTAATCTTTTTAGTTTCAATAATTATAATAATAAAATTAATAAAAGATAAAATAACAAAATAGGCCAGATTAAAGTTGATAAAATTGGTTAAAATTAAAAAGAAGAAAATCCTTCATATAAAGGAGGTGATTAATAAGAAGTTAAGTATCATAATTTAAAAAAAGATGAAAAAAGATTATAAAATTATTGTTATTAATGCAGGTAGTTTCAGTTTAAAATGTAGTTTTTTTATAGGAAAAGATTTGATAAAAGAAAAAAAATTCGACAAATTAAAAAATGAAGAAGACTATATTTCTTCTCTAAATAAAATTTTTGAAGAGATAAAAGATTTTGATTTTATTATTCATAGAGTTGTTCATGGAGGAAATTTAAAAAGAGCTTGTTTGATTAATGAAAAAGTAAAAGAAAGGATAAAAAAGTTTAGTGAATTTGCTCCATTTCATAACAAAGTACAATTAAAATTAATAGAGATATCCCAAAATCTTTTCAAAGATAAAAAACAATATGCTGTTTTTGATAGTATGTTTTTTTCTGAACTTCCTGAAATTTCAAAAGTTTATGCAATCCCTTTAGAAATAACAAAGAAGTATAAAATCAGAAGATATGGATTTCATGGTTTATCCCATAGCTCAATATCAAAAGGCCTTAAAGGAAAAACAATAACTTGCCATATAGGTTCAGGAGTTAGTATTTCTGCAATAATAAATGAAAAACCTATAGATACAAGCATGGGTTTAACACCTTTAGAAGGAGTAATTATGGGGACAAGATCAGGTTCAATTGATCCTGGAATTATTTTTTTCTTAGAAAAAAGAAAGTATAATGTAGAAAAGATATTAAATGAGGATTCAGGTTTAAAGGGAATATCTAATTATAGAGATTTTAGAGATATTTTAAAGAATATAGAAAAAGATAAAAATTGCAAACTTGCTTATGACTTATTTGTATATTCAATAGTAAAATTCATAGGTAGTTATATTTCAATAATGAAGGGTTTAGACAATTTAGTATTTACAGGTTCTATCGGAGAAAATGTCCCAAAACTTAGAGAAGATGTATGTAAATATTTTTCTTATATAAATTTGAATTTAGACAAAAAAAATAATAATCAAAATAAAGAATTAATCTCTTCAAAATACTCTAAAATTAAAGTGTTTGTAAAAAAATCAGAAGAAGAAAAAGAAGCATTAAATGAAGTATTAAAATTATTAGATAAAAAGGAGAAATAATGAAAGAACAAAAAAATAAAAAAGTTTTAGTAGAAGTTTCTTCAAGGCATTTGCATATCTCAAAAAAAGATTTTGAATTTTTATTTGGAAAAAAAGAGATATTAAAAAAAGTAAAGAGTTTATCTCAACCAGGAGAATTTGCTTCAGATAAAGTTGTTACAATTTCAAACAATAAAAAAGAAATAAAAAATGTCAGGATTGTTGGGCCTTTCAGAGAAAATTCTCAGTTAGAGATTTCATTAACAGATGCCTATTATTTAAATCTTAAACCATTGCCAAAGTTAAGATTGTCCGGAGATTTAAATGGAACAATAAAGATAAAAGTTTCTGGAAAGATAAGAAGTAAGAATATTCCTTGTATTATCGCAAAAAGGCATTTTCATATATCAGAAGAAGAAGCAAGGAAATTAAATATAAAAAATAATGAAAAAGTAAATCTTAAAATAAAAGGTAAAAGGGGACTTATTTTCAAAGAGATTATTGTAAGAATTTCTAACAAATATAAGAGCGCAGTTCACTTAGATACAGACGAAGGAAATTCAGCAGGAATCTTTGGAAAGACATTTGGAGAATTAATTCTAGATAGATAATACAAAAAGAAGAATTAAAAATAAAATGAAATTGATAAATCAAAAAATAAAAAAGGATAATTCTAAGAAGATAAATAAAATCATGAAAATTTTAAAAGAAGCTTATCCTACACACACAAAAACAACCCTCAATAGAATGAGAGATAATCCTGATGCATTTAAAATTTTGATTTCTTGTCTTTTATCATTAAGAACTCAAGATAAAAACACAGAGATAGCTTCAAGGAGATTATTTGAAGTAGCAGACACTCCTGAAAAAATAATAAAACTCAATAATAAAAAATTACAAAAGTTAATTTATTCTTCAGGTCATTATAAAAAGAAATCCATGATTTTAAAATATGTTTCTAAAGAAATATTAGAAAAATACAATGGAAAAGTTCCTAATAATAAAGAAGAATTATTGAACATAAAATATATAGGCCCAAAAACAGCAAACATTGTTCTTTCATTTGCTTTTGGTCAGTTAGTCTTACCAATAGATACTCATTGCCATCGTATTCCAAACAGGATAGGCTTGATTGAGACAAAAACTCCTGAAAAAACAGAAAAGGAACTTGAAAAAATTCTGCCAAAAAAGTATTGGAGAGATTTTAATGCTATTTTTGTTCAGTTTGGAAAAACAATTTGTTTGCCAATTTCTCCAAAGTGTAGTATTTGTCCTATTAGAAAATATTGTAAGAGAATAAATGTAAAAAAATCAAGATAAAAAATAAAAAATTTGAATCAAAATCTTTAAAAAGCAAATTTTTCTAATCCTAATATGAAAAGATCAAGCAGAAGGTGGAAAAAGAAGAACCAGATGAGATGGAAATGGCAAAGGAAGAGATTAAAGAAAGAGAAACATAGAAGAAAAGTAAGAAGACAAAAAGCAAGATAATTTCTATAGAAAATTCTAATTAATTTACTAATTATGATAAGTTACTTCTAAAAGAGAATACAAATCTTTATAAGTTAAAAAAAATGTAGATTATTATGGCAGAAAGTATTTGGACAGAAAAATACAGGCCAGTAAAATTTTCAGAGATTTTTGGTCAAGATAATGTAGTAAAAAGGGTTGAATCTTTAGTTAATTCTTTAAATATCCCTCATATGCTATTTGCAGGACCAGCAGGAACAGGAAAATCCACACTTGCATTAGTTGTTGTTAAAGAGTTATATAAAGAGGATTGGAGAGAGAACTATCTTGAGTTAAATGCTTCAGATGAAAGAGGAATTAATATCGTTAGAGAAAAAGTTAAAAATTTCGCAAGAACAAAATCTATAGGGAATATTCCTTTTAAGATTATATTTTTAGATGAAGCTGATGCTTTAACCCCAGAAGCTCAACAAGCATTAAGAAGAACTATGGAAAATTATTCGGCAACATGCAGATTCATTTTATCTTGCAACTATTCTAGTAAGATTATAGATCCGATACAATCAAGATGTGCAATCTTCAAATTTAAATTGTTAGAAAAGAAAGATATTGAAAAAGTTATAAAAAGAATTGCAGAAAAAGAAAATCTAACTGTGAAAGAAGAAGCAATTGAAATCTTATACGAAGGATGTGAAGGGGATTGCAGAAGATGCATAAATATTTTACAATCAACAGCTTCAATTTCTCCTATTATTAGTTCTGATTTAGTATTAACTATGATATCAAATACAAAACCAAGAGATATAAGAGTTGTTTTAGATTATGCAATAGCAGGAGACTTTCAAAATGCAAGAGATAAACTTTTAGATATAATGTTAAAGGAAAGCATTTCCGGACAAGATGTTATTAAAGCGATACAAAAAGAAATTTGGAATTTGCCTGTTGAACCTCCTATAAAAGTTAAATTAACAGAAAAGACAGGTGAAGCAGAATTCAGGATAATAGAAGGAAGTGACCCATTTATACAACTACAAGCATTATTAGCAAGTTTTGTTCTTGCTGGTTTAGGCAAAGATTAAAGAGGGAAAAATGTTAGAAAAAACATGTTTGAATAGGTTTTTAGGAAGATGTGAAAATTGTTCTGAAGATTATGATGTAAGGCATCATCCTAATAATTATGATTGTCCTTTTTACAAAGAAATAAAATTATCTGTACATAAAGTTGAAGATTTTGATATAAAAAAGAATGATGAAAATATTATCTTTAATAAGAAATATTTACAAAGATAAATAAAATTGATTACCTTAAATAAAGTTATAAAAAATAAAGAGTTATAAAAATGACATTAACAGAGAAATATAGACCAAAAACATTTAAAGAGATTAAAGGGCAAGATGAAGTATTAAAAAAAATAAAAATTTTTATTGAAAATTTTGGTAAAAGAAAAAAAGCAGCTCTTCTTTATGGGCCTCCTGGAATAGGCAAAACAACTCTTGCTTATGTTTTAGCTAATGAGACAAATTCAGAGATATTTGAATTAAATGCTTCTGATTTTAGGAATAAAGAAAAATTAAAAGAAATTTTAAAACCGGCTATAGAACAAAAATCTTTAACAAAGACAGAAAAGATAATTTTGATAGATGAAGCAGATGGAATTTCTGGGGAAGATGAAGGGGGTTTATCAGAACTTATAAGTTTAATAGAAAAAACGAATTACCCAATAATTATAACAGCAAATGACGTCTGGGATAAAAAATTTAATTCTTTAAGAAAAAAATGTGAATTAATTCAATTAAAAGAAATAGATTATAAGATTATAAAATCTATTTTAAGAGAGATATGTGAAAAAGAAAAATTAACAATAGACGAAGATATTTTAACAGAGATATCTATTAAAGCAAGAGGAGATATAAGAGCAGCAATAAATGATTTACAAACAATCTCTAATCTAAAAGATTATATGCCAATAATATTTGATGAAAGAAATAAAGAAACAGATATCTTTAATGTTTTGAGGAGAATTTTTAAAGAAAAACCAAGTATAGAATTATTATCATTATTTGATTCAATAAACATGTCTCTTGATGATATAATGTTATGGATAGAACAAAATATCCCTTTAGAATATCAAAAAAAAGAATTAGAAAGAGCTTATGATTTATTAAGTGAAAGTGATGTTTTTAGGGGTAGAATTTACAATCAACAATATTGGAGATTTTTAATTTATGAGAATATTTTATTGAGTTATGGTATAGCTTCTTGCAAAAAGAATGTAAAACAAGATTTTACAAGTTATAAAAAACCAACAAGAATTTTACAAATTTGGATGAATAATCAAAGAACTTTGTATAAAAAAACTATCTCTGAGAAATATGCTGAAAAAACACATGTCAGTAAAAAAAAGATTATGTCAGAATTTTTAGTAATAAAACAGGTGATAAAATCAAATCCAGATATAATGAAAGAATTAAAACTTTCAGAAGAAGAAATAGAATATCTTAAAATTTAATTTAATTTTTTCAATTCCTTTTTTATTTTTTCCACCATATCTAATTTTTCCCAGGTGAATTCAGGAAGTTCTCTACCAAAATGACCATAAGCAGAAGTTTTTTTGTAAATTGGCCTTTTCAAATTTAATCTTTCAATAATCTCTTTAGGTTTTAATGGAAATAATTTTTTTATTAAATAAAGAATTTTCTCTTCAGAAATTTTGTTTGTATTAAAACACTCTACATTTAGCCCTACAGGATTAGCAACACCTATAGAATAACTTATTTGTATTTCACATTTATCTGCTAATCCAGAAGCGACAATATTTTTTGCAATATATCTCGCTGCATAAGCTCCACTTCTATCTACTTTACTAGGATCTTTTCCTGAAAATGCTCCTCCCCCATGTCTCCCAATTCCTCCATAACTATCAACCATTATCTTTCTGCCTGTTACACCTGTATCTCCTTCAGGACCACCAATAATAAATTTACCAGTAGAATTTATAAAAATTTTAGTTTTTTCATCAATTAAATCCTTGCAAACAGGATTAATAACCTCTTTTAATATCCTTTTTTTTAATTCTGATTCTTCTATTTCTTCTGTATGTTGTTGAGCTATAACAAGACTTTCAATTCTTTTAGGGATATTATCTTCATACTCTATTGTAACCTGACTTTTTCCGTCAGGCCCTAAATAAGGAATAATATTCTTTTTTCTTACTTCAGCCATCTTTTGAGTTAATTTATGTGCAAGTATTATTGGAAGAGGCATAAATTCTTTTGTTTCATTAGATGCAAAACCATACATTATTCCTTGATCACCTGCTCCTTGTTCTTTTTTATTAGAACTTACACCCAAAGCGATGTCAGGACTTTGCTTATGCAGTGAAACCCATATACCTGCATCATCTGCATCAATTCCAAATTTAGGATTTGTATATCCTATTCTTCTTAAAGTTTCTCTAACAATTTTTTGAATGTCTAAAGAATATTTAGAAGTTACTTCTCCTGCTATATGGACACTACCTGTAGTAACAAGAGTTTCAACAGCTACTCTCGCGTCTTTATCTTTTAAGTTGTGTTAATTTTTTATTTGTTGGAGAGTTTCAACAGCTACTCTCGCGTCTTTATCTTTTAAGAGATAAGCATCTAAGATAGCATCTGAAATTTGATCACATATTTTATCAGGATGCCCTTCTGTTACTGATTCTGAAGTTATAAATTTTTTTGTCATTTATAAAAATAAGAATAGAGATTTATAAAGAATTCTATATTTGAATGTTATAAAAACTAACAAAGATTAAAGTTTTATTGAATTTTCTTTTCTATATTCTAACTCTTTTAATGGAGCTTTTAAGATCTTTATTGTGGGAATATTGTCTATTTTTGGGAGATTATTTTTTATATTTTGGTTTTTATCTAAATTTTTAGAAAAATATAGTATACTACCAAATATTGAAGGATTATATAATGAAGATGAATGAGTAACATCTCCTTCAAAACAAAGAACATTTCCAATTTTAACATCTTCAAAATTTCCATTTATAATATCTTCATAAGGATAAGCAGAATAAACAGGAATAAGATTATCATCTTTTCCAGGAACAAGCGGGTTGTTCTTTTTGCTTATGAACACATAAAAATTATAAATAACATCTAAAGGATTAGTTTTAGTGTTTAATTCCTTAAACATTTCACTTCCTTGAAACAAATCTTCTATATTATTTGTTATTTCTTTTTTTCCTAGTTCTAATATTTCAGGATAAGTTTTAAGTAAAGTTTTATTGAATTTTCCAAAATTTATTCCAGTTAAAGGAGAAGCGACTATATCCACAACACTAAAATATTCTGGTCTTACTCTTACCATATACCTAATAACATCACCGCCCATGCTATGTGCTAAGACATGTAACCTAGGAAGTTTATTATCACATTCTAAAGAAATTTTTTCTAAATCTGAAAGCAAGCTATAAGCTATTTCAGAAACTTTTTTATTTGAAGAATAATCTGCTAATATAACATTTCCATCAAATATCTTATCTGCTATATTTAATGGAGAATCTTCATCTTCTTTGTTTCCAAATTTTTTGTAACTTGAACCAAAACCATGAATAAGAAGCAATAAATCTTTTACTTTTCCTTCTTTTACTTTTTCATTAAAATTATCTGGAAGGATTATCTTTGTAAAAGATTCTTTATTTTTTGTATAAACATTTTTAACAAAAGTTATTGCATCTCTTCCTTCTTGAAAAGAATTAAGAGTATTCTTCAAGAGAGTTGAACAACTATTATTAGTTAAGATAGAAGCAGTTAAAACTCCTGCAAGAGTTAAAGCTTTAGTTTTTCTTTTTATATTTTTTCTTATTTTTTTAGTTTTTTCTTTGATTTTTTCTTTCATTTTTTATTAAGTTTTTTAGGTATAGAACTTGAAAATTTTAATGATATATAAGCATTTAGATAAAAAATATTATAAAATTTTAAAATCAACTCTAATCCTTATTTTATAAGGAGCTATTTCGCCTGCATTTTTCACATTTAAGATTTCTATTTTTTTCTTAAATTTATTTGCTTCTGATTTTATTTTATTAATTATTTTTTCTTTTTCGTCTTGTTTACAAAAATCATAATAATAGATTCTTGTTCCTTTTTTGCTTAGTTTAAAAGCTTGTTCAAGAAAAGAGTCTTTTAATTGAGGCCTTGGCATAACAATAACATCAAAAGATATTGGAATTTTTTCTTGATTAATCTGGGTTTTTTTAATTATTTTTTCTGTGACTTTTTTAATATCTCCTGGAATTAAAACTATTTTATTTTCAAGTTTGTTTAATTTTATGTTAATTAAAGCATATTTGTTAGCTTCTTTATTTAATTCATTTGAATAAATTTTTTTTGCTTTGGAATTTTTTGCCATAACGATTGAGAAAGGAGCTACACCTGCAAACATCACAAGAACTATTTCATTTGGTTTGATTAAAGAGGATATCTCTTTTCTTTCATTACTTAATCTTGAAGAGAAATAAGTTTTGTCTATATTAAATTTAAAAACACAATTATTTTCTTTGTATAAAATTTCTTTTGTGTTTTCTCCTGCAATAAAATTAGTAGAAAGTTTTCTTAATCTTCCTTTAATTTCTCCTACTTTTTCAAGCACAGTTCTAACTGATTTTTGTTTTTTCATTAAGTCTAATGCAAATTTTTTTTTATCTTGTATAGAAAAATTCCCTGGAAATCTTACTAAAGCTGTATTTCCTAATAAATCAAAAGATCTAATCTTTTTTTCTTTATCGTTTTCTTTCTTTTTTTCCATAAAATCAAGAATCTTTTATTTTTTAATTTCTTCATTAATTAATTTATTCATTTCTTCAAAACCTTTAGCTTCATTATGTAAAATCTCTCTATCTATCTCTTGTTGTTCTTTAGCTCTTTCTTCTTTTGCTTCTTTAAGATTACCTTTAAAGAAGAATATCAAATAAATTAAAATTGCTATAATCCCAAAAACAATTAATAATCTAACAACAGAACCAAAATCAAATATTAATGAGATTAGAGATTTTGAGAGAGTTTTAAATAGACCTAAATGAGAACTTGTTAAGATAAGAGAAAAAGAAATAAATGCAGAAGCAAATTCACTAAAAGTAGAATAAGTCCTTATTATATAATAAAAACTTATTAAAAGGAAAAGCCAGAAAACAAAGATTAAAAAAAAGTATAATGAAAAGGAATAATCCTCTCCAAAAAGCACAAAAAAGAACATATTAATTTTTTTGAAAGAGTTGTCTAATTCTTTTAAGAATTCATTTTTTAAGAGTAATTCTTGCCATTGTTGCATCAAACTGTCTATTTTCTCTGAACTTGTCTGTTCAACTTCATGAAACTTATCAATTGGATTTTCTAAATTTTCATCCTGTGATGAAGCAGGATTTATTAAAGGAGTTCCTCCTAAAATGGTTAATGAAGAAACAAGATGCAAAGACAAAAAGAATGAACTAAAAAGAAAAATCAAAAAAATCAATTTTAAGATATTAGTTTTATTTTTATTCATTTTAAAAGAATGAAGAATAAATTTATAAAATTATTTATTTTTTGCTTCTTCCTCTGCTTTTTCTCCTACTTTTCTTATTGCTCTACCTGTTTTATCTATTGCTTCTATAGATTCTTTTAAGCTTTCTGCACCGATTTTTGATTTAGCAAGATTAATCATTGCTTTTCTTTTAAGAGCCCAAACTCCTAATTTATGTATTCCAAGATTAATAGCTATAAATGCTAAAAATGAACCAAGTAAACCAATCATAACACTTGCACCAAATAAAAGACTAAAAAAGAGAACAATTAAAGAAAGGACTTGAAAGATAACTCCGAAATTAGAGATTATAATCATAATTAAAAAACTTATTCCATAAGATAATTGCTTTGAAAAAGAGCTAAATGTAGCTATTATATCTGAGAATGTTAAAAAGAATAATAACCATAAAGCGATTGTTACAATAAATGAACCTATCTTATCCAATTGAGAAGAAACAATTAATTTTCCGAATATAGTTTGAAAAAGCAAAGCTAAAGGTTTTATTTCTAAGAGATCTTGCCAACCCTCTGCATCTTGACTCAAGGGGTTGTTAGTACTTTTTACTTCATAGATCTTAGAAAATGCTTCTGAAAAAGTATCTTTAATATTATATCCTGTATTTGTTAAATTTGAATGGTTATTATTAAAATACTGGTCAATTAACAAAATTGAAAATAAAAATAAGAAAGAAACAATTCCTAAAACAAGAAATTTATTTTCAAGAGTTTCTGAAAGATAGTTTGGTTTTTTTCTTTTCACAAAAAATTCAGGATAAGAAGATTTTGGTGTAGGAATAACAATTCCTTTATTTGTATTATTTTTATCTTTATCCTTTTTTTGAGATTCTTCTTGAAGCTCTCTTGCTTTTTTCTTATAAGTATTTTTAAAATTTTTAAAATTTTTAGATTTTTTTTCAAGAGTTTTCTTCTTTGATTTTTTTGAATTCTTTAAATTTGAATTCAAGGAATTTACTCTTTTTTTAGATGAAGGCATAAAAAGATTAGTTGTTTAAGATTTATAAAAGTTTTTAGAAAAAAATTAAATTCCTTTTTCTTGCGCTTTTTTTCCTTCTTTAGCAGTTGTTGTTGCAAGGTCTATAAGGGTTTTAGCACCTTGGTTCATCATACCTTTTCCAATTTCACCATAAGCAATAGTCCTCATCATTCTCCTTTTAATAACAAACTTACTAAGGGAAGTAAGTCCTAAATTAACTGCAAGAAATGCTAAAAATGCTGCTCCTAATCCTGCAAAGACGGCTAAACTTCCAAGTGCAGCAAAAGTTTTAGCAAAGAAAGAAACGGATGAAATAAGAAAATTCATTTGAGTAGCTATTATTGCAATTAAAAAACCAATAACCCAAGATACTCCTTTACTAAATGTGCTAAAAGTTCCAATTATATCAGAAAATGTTACAAAAAGAAGGATCCAAACGGCCATAACTATAACCATCCCAGAATAAACATTAGTTGCTGCACCTTTAGTCGTAATTATAACAGGGTCTCCAAAAATTATCCCTAAAATTGTTCCAAAAGTAGAATCTTGTTTACCATTGTAAGACCATTTAGCCCTTATTACTTCACTGGATTCAGCAGGATTTGCAGAAACTTTTGCTTTATCTGCTTCGTTGACTGGGACAACACTTAATCCTTTATAATTAAAAGATTTGGTTGAATCAGTTTGAGAATCATACCCTGTAATAACTTTTCCTGTTGAACTAAATTGAACTGCTAAAAGAATTAATAATAAAACTAAAAAGATAATTGAACCGATGATAAGGGGTTTGTTTTTATTAAAAAAAGTTTTTAATTTGTCTTTATTTTGAACCTCTTTTTTATTAGAGGATTTAGAATTTGAATTTGTTCTTTTAGAATCTGAAGATTTTTTCACACTCTTATTTTTTAATTTCTTCATTACAGAATTAATAACTTATTATTTATAAAGGTTATTATAATTTAAGATAATTAAAAAAAGAGAAAAATTATTCAGAATATTAATAATTTTTATAAATGAAGAATTAAGAGGATTATTTTAAATAAAAAATTTAAATAGAAATATCGGTATTATAATTAAATTCCTTTTTTTTCAGTTTTTTTGATTGTATCACTACCTGTTTTTGCAAAAGCAGTTTCTATTTCACCAAGGTGGGTTATTGCATCTGAAACACTTTTACTACCAACATCTGCTTTATTTGCAATCATTAGATATTTTCTATGTAAAATCCATTTACGAAGATTCCATAATCCTAGATTAACTACAACAAATGCAAAGAATGCACCACCTAATCCTACAAAAACTGCTGTTGAAGCAGCCATAGAAAATACTCTTGATAAAAATAAGACAAATCTAACTTGAAAATTAAATTGTGCTATTATAATTGCAATCAAAAGAGAAATTATCCATGATATCCATTTTTTAAAAGAGCTGAATGTGGAGATAATATCCCCAAAAGTTAAGAAAACTAATAACCAAACAGCAATCGTTAAAATTAAAACACTCACATCTTCAACACCTTCAATTTTGTAAGGTTGACCAAAAATAAATCTAAAGATAGTCGGAAAAATATGATTAAGTCTATTATTCGAAGTTTCCATACCAAAAGTTTTAGCCCAATCTACAGGTGTTCCTTGCTCAGCATAACCAGTAATAACATTACCTGTTGTAATAACTTTTCCTGTTGAACTAAATTGAACTGCTAAAAGAATTAATAATAAAACTAAAAAGATAATTGAACCGATGATAAGGGGTTTGTTTTTATTAAAAAAAGTTTTTAATTTGTCTTTATTTTGAACCTCTTTTTTATTAGAGGATTTAGAATTTGAATTTGTTCTTTTAGAATCTGAAGATTTTTTCACACTCTTATTTTTTAATTTCTTCATTACAGAATTAATAACTTATGATTTATAAATGTTATTATAATTTAAGATAATTAAATTAAACGAGATAATTTAAATGATTCAAAAAGAATATTAAATGAATTATTCAAAATTAAAAAATAAAAGATTTATAAAAAAGAGATGATTACTAAGATTATGAATCAACTTACAGATAAAAGATTAAAAAAAATGTCTTTGAAAAAAAAATTTTTAAATATTTTTCTAAGTTTATTTTTTGTTTTCTCATTAAAATTCATATCTTCTGAAACATTATCAGAAATTTTAGCAAGCATTGAACCTTCTCTTGTGATATTAACCTCTTTATTTATTATAATCTTTGCATTAACTTATTTTTCTTTGAATAAATATTTTAAAAAAGAAAATAAATCTATCTCTGGGATAATAGCTTTAGCAGTTTCTTTGCTTGTAGTTTATGCAACAAATAGAACAGATATCTTAACAAATACTAATTTTTTTTATACAATGGGAATTTCAGAAAGTAGTGCAGGCTGGATATTCTTTTTGATTGCTGCAGGAGTTTTAGCATTTTTAATAACTAAGTTTAAGATTGATTCTTTATGGATTATTGGGGTTTTAATAATGGGAATTTCCTTATTTGTTTATGAGAAAGATATCTTGTTTATAATAGGTGCATTATTAATAATTATAAGATTCTTTTTTAAGAAAAAGAAAGAAGAAGAAGATTAAAACCATTTATCTAAAACTTTTTGTTTGTTTTTCTCATTTAATTCTCTAAACCTTTCTAATTGTTTTTGCACTCTTTCATCTGAAAAATTATGCCTATAAACAAGAATTTCTCTTATTTTTTGTTCATTTATTTTTGGAAATTCCAGATTGAAATTTAAAACATTTGGCCTATGAAACAATTCAAAGATTTCTTTCCAATCAAAATAAAGTTCACTTGGTAAATTTTCTATTTGTTCTTTAACACTCTCAAAAATAAAAATAGGCTGTTTGTACCTTTTAACAATTTGTAATGCTTTTTTCTGTCCTATCCCTGGAATACCTTTAGGATTATAGTCTGTGCCTACTAGAATTCCTAAACAAATTAATTGGTCTAAATTAATTTCTAAATAATTTAAAATAAATTCTAAATCAATAAGTTCTGGTTTTACCTCAATCCAACCGCTTATTGTTTTTCTTTTTCTTGCTAAAGTTAGATTTCTTATAAGTCTTGGAGCACCAAATAATAAACTATCATAATCTTGACTTGCTGTTGCAAAAACATCTTGCCTTACTCTTGTTAGATATGAAGCCTCTGCTTCTCCTTCTCCTGGTGCTTGAATAACTGCTATTCCCATTGCTTCTAATAATTCTTTGCTTTCCTCAATTATTTTTTTGTTTAAGCTAACAAATTGAGAGCTATATCTTCTCATTCCTTCTATATCTTCTTCTAATTTTGCTCTCTCATATTTTTCTTTTGCTATATCCTTATTTTCCCCACGGTAATTCAAAGTTTTAATTTTTTGTTCAGGAGGAATTCCATCAAAAACATAAACAAGTTTAATTCCATACTCCAAAAGGTTCATATTTCTGTAAAATATTCCTGAAAGATGGCTCGTTATTTCTTTATTATCATCCATTAAAGGAGTTCCATCTAATTGTCTTATACTTGAAAGAAATTGGTATAAAGCATTAAATGCATCAACGCAGATCACTTTGTTTTTTAAGGTTTCTAAATCTAATTCTTTTCTCGGAATAATCTCTCTTATGTTTAATCCCATTATAAATAAAAGATAAAGAAATATAAATAGTTATTTATTTGTGCAAAAGTTAAAAATTATAAGTATCTTTAATTCTTTTGATGATAGAATCAAATATTTTGTTTATTGTTTTGTGAGATAAATCATAAGAAGGAGTTTTTCCTCTGTTCCCAAATCTATAAGGGTAATATTCTGCTAATAATCTCCTTTTTTCATCTGTAGCTCTTGTATCTTCTCTTTGATAAATCTCATGTCCCCATTGATAAAATTTTAAATCCTTATCTCTTTTAGAAGATTCATCAAATTCATCTATATCAGAAATTAATGATTTTTCAAGAGAATTAATTTTTTTTGATTTTTCTTTTTCTTGTAATTTTTTATGGTATTCCATTTCTCCTAATCTGTATAAGTCAATATCCTCAATTTGTTCTTCAGGAATACCTAAATAGTTTATTGCTTTAAAATAACCAAGAGCATTGCCTCTTGCTAAACTTCCGTTTTTTAAGTTGAGATATCTTTGTATATCTGATTGATATGTTCTTTTTGCCATATTATCATTACTTAATAGTAGTATTTAAACTTTATGATGATTCAATTTTAACAAAGTGTGGAGTAGGAAGAAAAAGAAAATTTGGGAAAATGCAGAATTCTCCATTAAATTCCTGTTAATTGTCAAGAGCAAAGTGAGGAAAGTAAAGCATAGTGGGCGGTGAATTTAAAAAATATTTTTCAAATTGTAATTAACATCTGCCCTAAACCCCTCACAGAACTCAATAGATTTACACACATATTTTACAATCATCAATTAAGAATATAAACTCCTTGTTACATCTTATATAAAATGAAAACCCTATTCATACCAATAGATTACAATTACTTTGATTTTGATGGAAGAAATTATATTAAGATTATTGGAAGAAATGAAAAAGGAAAAAGAATTTGTTTAATTGACAGTTGTGATATTTATTTTTGGACTATTTTAAAAGAAAATTTAAAAGAAGATAAAATAAAAAAATTAATTTCAAAGATAGAAAAAATAAAATCTGATGCAAAAGGAAGAAAAACAAAAATTGAAAAAGTTGAAGTTTTAAATAAAAACTTTTTAGGAAAAGAGGTAAAATCATTAAAGATTTATTCATCAAATTATAAAGATTTACACGATTTAGCAGACAAATTAGACATGCCTGAAATTAAAAAGAGGAGGGGTTATGATTTAGGTTTTATAACTCATTATATCATTGAAAAAAAAGTTATCCCTTTAAATTTTTATGAAGTTGAAGGTGAATTATTAGAGAATAGTCAAGAATTTAATAATATAGATTCTAGTTTAGATGTAGATTTTTGTATTAAAGTAAATTCAATAAAAGAAACAAAAGCTTTTGATTTTAAACCTAAAGTTCTTGCTTTTGATATAGAAACAGAGGAATTTAAAATAGGAAAAGGAGAGATTTTAATGATTTCACTTGTTTCTAATGATTTCAAAAAAGTTATCTCATGGAAAAAAGATAGTGATTTAGAATTTGTTGAAAAAGTAAAAGATGAGTCTGAATTAATAGAAAAATTTGTAGAATATACAAAAAAATTATCTCCTGACTTTTTAGTAGGATATTTTTCAGATGGTTTTGATCTACCTTATTTAAAAGCAAGAGCTGAAAAAAATAAGATTAAATTAAATCTAGGATTAGATGGTAGTCAGCCGACTTTTTCAAGAGGTTCAATGCTTACAGGAAAAATTGATGGAGTTGTTCATATTGATTTGTTAAGATTTATACAAACTGCTTATTCACAATATATGCAATCAGAAACCTTATCCTTAAATGAAGTAGCAAATGAATTCTTAGGAGAATCAAAAAAAGATTTTGAATTTAAACACTCATCAAAATTAAATAAAGAAGAATGGGATAAATATTTTGAATATAATTTACAAGATTCTCTATTAACTTTTAAATTATTTAATAAGATGTGGCCTGATTTATTAGAATTTACAAGGATAATGCAAGAACCTATATTCAATGTATCAAGAAATGGAATGTCTTCTAATGTTGAAGATTATATAATCCATAATTTGAACAGATTTAATGAAATTCCTGAAAAAAGACCAACTTATGATGAAATAAATGAAAGAAGAAATAGAGAAAGATATGAAGGCGCTTTTGTATTTCAACCCTCCCCTGGTTTATATGAGAATTTAGGAATGTTTGATTTTACTAGTTATTGGCCAAGCATAATTGTAACATTTAATCTTTCAAAATCAACTTATTTAGAAAAAAAAGAAGATAATTGTTTAGAGGTAAATATTGAAGATAAAAAATATTATTTTTCAAAAGATATTGGATTTTTTCCAATGATGTTAAAAGAGATAATTGAAAAAAGAAAAGAATACAAAAAAGAACTTTCAAAAGATTTTGATGCTTTAAAAAAAGCCAGAAGTAATGCTTTTAAGTTATTAGCAAACGCTTCTTATGGATATCAAGGATTTTTTGGTGCAAGATATTATTGTAAAGAAGCTTCAGAAGCAACAACTGCAATAAGCAGGGAATGGATAAAAAAAATAATAAATAAGATAAATGAAAAGGGGTATAAAGTTATTTATGGGGATACAGATTCAATTTCTTTCTTATTAAATCAAAAAACAAAAGAGGAAACAAAAAAATTTTTAGAAGAAATAAATTCAGAACTTCCTGGAATAATGGAATTAGATTTAGAAGATTTTTATAAAAGAGGTATTTGGGTCACAAAAAGAACAGGAGAGTTTGGAGCAAAAAAGAAATATGCTTTGATTAATTATCAAGATAAACTCAAAATAAGAGGTTTTGAAACAGTAAGAAGAGATTGGTGTAAATTAGCAAGAGAAACTCAAAATGAAATTTTAAAAATGATTTTAAAAGAAACAAAAAAAAAAAAAGCATTAGAATATCTTAAAGAGGTAATTAAAAGATTAAAATCAAGAAAAGTGGAATTAAAAGATTTAATAATAAAAGTTCAAATAAAAAAGTCTTTAGATGAATACAAATCAATAACCCCTCATGTTATTGCTGCTAAAAAGATGGTTGAAAGAAAGATTCCATTATCCCAAGATTCATTAGTTCAGTATTATATTGCAGAGATTAAAGAAAAAAAGAATTTGATAAGAGAAAAAGTAAAACTACCAGATGAAGAAGGGGAATACGAGATAGATTATTATTTAAAACATCAGATAATTCCTGCTGTTGAAAATATTATGCAGGTGTTTAATGTAAATGTTTATGAATTAATAGAAGGAAAAAAACAAAAAACGTTAAGTGATTTCTAAATGAAATATAGAAAAAGATATAAATTTGATAAGATTAAAAAAGATAATGATTGAAGGATTAGAAGATGACGTTAAAAAGGAAAAAGTAAAATTAAAAGAAGAAAAGTCAAGAAAAAAACATATTGATTATACGAAGTTTTATGAAAGGTTTAAAGAATTAGGCGGAGATTTCAAAAAAACAGGAGTTTACAAAGTTTTTAGGTCTTTTAGAAACTATCTTTATTCAAATTTAGGGGTAGGTTATAAAAAATATATGAAAGATTATCAATAAGGTGAATAAAAAATCTATTTTTTCTGAAGCCAAAGATATTAAAACAGAGAGTTTTCTATTAAGATATGACAAAACAGAATTATGAACCAAAACCTTTGTTTTTAGAAAGGATGAAAGAATTGCTAAAAGAAGATTTTGATGAATATTTAAAAGTATTAAAAGTTCCTATTTTAAATTCAATAAGGTGTAATACTTTAAAAATTTCTCCAAAAGAATTAAGGAAAAGACTTGAGGAGAAAGGATGGATAATAGAACAACCTTTTAAAAATTATCAGGAGATGATGATTATAAAAAATGAATTAAAACCTGGAGAGATTGGAAGATCAATAGAACATTTATTAGGATATTATTATGTTCAAGAAATCGCAAGTATGCTTCCTCCTTTAATTTTAAATCCAAATGAAAATGAAAGGGTTTTAGATTTATGCGCTTCTCCAGGAAGCAAAACCACACAAATAGCAGCAATGATGGATAATAAAGGATTATTAATAGCAAATGAAGTAAGTTTTGGGAGAATGAAAATACTTTCAGGAAATCTTGAAAGATGCGGTGTGATGAATTGTATTTTAACAAGAAGAGATGGAATTGCTTTGTCTAGAAGATTTAATAAAAATAATTTTCTTTTTGACAAAATACTTCTTGATGCGCCTTGTTCTGGAGAAGGAACAATCAGAAGCACTCCAAGAACTTTAGAAATGTGGAATTTAAAAACAGTTGAATTTCTTTCAAAATTACAAAAATTATTAATAGAGTCAGCAATAAGTGCATTAAAGCCAGATGGAATCTTAGTTTATAGCACATGCACTCATACACCTGAAGAAGATGAAGAGATAATTGATTTTGCTTTAAAAAATTTTAATGTTGAAATAGAAGAGATAAATCTTCCAATAAAATCAAAAGAAGGAATAACAGAATGGAAAGACAAAAAATATGATTCAAGAGTAAAATTAGCAAAAAGAATTTATCCTCATATATCTAATACAGAAGGATTTTTTTTAGCTAAACTAAAGAAAAAATAAAAAGGTAAAATCTAAAAAATAAAAATGATACCAATAAAATTTTTTAATAACAAAGAAAGAGAAAATTTTCTAAAAAAATTAGATGAACAATTTGGGATAAGAGAGTTTCCAAAAAATGTAAAAATTGGAAAATTAGGGAAAGAAAGAATAATTTTATTTTCAGGAGATATCTCTGAAGAAGAAATTGAAAAAATAGGAGAATATGCGAGAATAGAAGGAATTGGAATGTATTTTGCAAAAGAACAAGCAGATGGAATAAGATTAAGCATTGAAGGAACTGAGTTTATTAAAGATAAAATAACAAAAAATATTTTTGAAATGAATAAAGAACGAGCAGAACAATGGATGTATGGATATGAAATACAAGGAAATATAAAAGAAAAAGGATTCTATATAATGAAATTTAAAAATGATTTTTTAGGAACAGGGAAAGCTTCTGAAAACAGAATAACTAATTTTGTTCCTAAATCAAGAAGATTAAAATTTAAAGAAACTAAAAATGAAGAAGAATGAAACAAGAAGAAATTGAAAGAATTTTGAAAGCAGGAGAAATTGAAAAGAAAGTTAAAGAATATGTTAAATCTTTTATCAAAAAAGATATTTTATTATTAGAAATAGCTGAAAAAATTGAAAATAAAATCTTAGAATTAGGAGGAAAACCTGCATTTCCAACAAATCTCTCTATAAACGAGATAGCAGCACATTATACTCCGAGTTATAATGATGAAATAAAAGCTCATGGCTTATTAAAAGTAGATTTAGGAGTTCAAGTTGATGGTTTTATTGCTGATTCTGCTTTCTCTCTTGATTTAGAGAACAGTGAAGAAAATAAAAGATTAATAAAAGCAAGTGAAGAAGCATTAAATAATGCAATAAAATCTGTTATAGAAAACAAAAATTTAGGTGAAATAGGAGAAATTATCCAAGAAACAATAAATTCTTTTGGTTTTTCACCTATAACAAATTTAACAGGTCATGAGATAAAGGAATATGAATTACATTCTGGTTTAACAATCTTTAATATAAAAAATAATAATAAAGAAAAATTGAATAATGGTTTATATGCAATAGAACCTTTTGTTACAAAAGGAATAGGAAAAATCTATGAGGGAAAACCCTCTGAAATATATGTTCTGCAAGACGACAAAAATATAAGAAGCAATGAAGCAAGAGAAATTTTAAATTATATAATAAAAGAATATAAAACTCTTCCTTTTTGTTCTAGGTGGATTGTAAAAAAATTTGGAGTAAAATCTTTATTCTATTTGAAACAACTTGAAAAAAATGGAAATTTATATAATTATCCAGAGTTAATTGAAGAGTCTCATCAAAAGGTAAGCCAATCAGAGAACACAATTTTAATTTATGAAAAAGAAAATAAGAGAAATGTCTTCATAACAACAGGATAATCTTTAAAAAGTAAAATCATTCTTCTTAACTTATATGGAAAAAGAATCAAAACTCAAAAATATAATATTTGAAATAATTTCAGGAAGTATTGGAGCTGCAATTGGAGGATGTTTAGCATATCTGGTTTATACCCCTCAAACTTTAGATTTATCTCATGAAAAATATACTTTTGTTGGAGCTGTGACAGGAGCACTTATTGGGAGTTATCTCTATTATACAAAGGATTATAAAAAAGAAGAAAACAATAAAAATTATCCTAAATAAGTTCCTTCTGTTGGTAAAGCTGCTTTTGCTGATTTTAAATAAGTTTCTTCTATTTTTTTATAAACTTCTATTGTAGATTTTGTAACACTTGGTTTAATTTTTTCTAAAGCTTGTTCAAAATTCTTTTTTGTAACGATATTTGAATTGATATTTTCTCTTAATGCAAAATAAGCTGCTTCTCTAACAACAGCCTCTAAATCTGCACCAGTATAACCCTCTGTTTGTTTAGCAATATCTTTAAGGAATTCTTCTTTTTCTTTCTCTTCTAACAATTTTTCATTTTCTCCAAGAGGCATATTCTTTGTGTGAATTTTTAAGATAGAAAGTCTTTCTTTTTCTTCAGGAGCATTCACTAATAATATTTTATCAAATCTTCCTGGTCTTAATAAAGCACTATCTAACATGTCTGGTCTGTTTGTTGCACCTATAACTATTACTTCTTTTAAATCTTCTAAACCATCCATTTCAGCAAGCATTTGATTTAATACTCTTTCTGTAACTTTTGTTCCTTGTTCCATTCCTCTCTTACTTGCTAAAGCATCAATTTCATCAAAGAAAATAATACAAGGAGCAACTTGTCTTGCTCTTTCAAAAACTTTTCTCATTCCTTCTTCTGATTTTCCTACCCACATACTTAATAAAGAAGGTCCTTTAACCTGAATGAAATTAGCTTCTGATTCTTTAGCAACAGCTTTAGCCAAAAGAGTTTTACCTGTTCCTGGTGGTCCATATAATAAGATTCCTTTTGAAGGTTTTATTCCCATTCTCTTAAATACTTCAGGATTTCTTATTGGCCATTCAACAGCTTCTTTTAATTCTTCTTTTATTTTATTTAATCCGCCAACATCATCCCAACTAACATTTGGAGTTTCAACTAATACTTCTCTCATAGCACTTGGTCTAACAACTTTTAATGCTTCAAAAAAGTCTTCTTGTTTGATTATAAGTTTTTCAAGAATTTCTTGAGAAATTTTTTCTTCCTTATCAAGATTCATTTGAGGCAATAATCTTCTTAAAACAACCATTGCTGTCTCTTTTGTTAAAGCTTGTAAATCAGCACCAACAAAACCATGAGTTAAAGAAGCAATTTCCTCTAAATTAACATTTTTATCAAAAGGCATATTTCTTGTATGTATTTTTAAGATTTGTAATCTGCCTTCTTTACTTGGAACACTAATTTCAATTTCTCTATCAAATCTTCCTGGCCTTCTTAAAGCTTCATCAATAGCATTAATCCGATTTGTAGCTCCAATAACAACAACCTTACCTCTTGATTTCAAACCATCCATCATTGTTAATAATTGAGAAACAACTCTCCTCTCCACTTCCCCTTGAACTTCTTCTCTTTTTGGAGCAATAGCATCAATTTCATCAATAAATATAATTGCAGGAGCAGTTTTTTCTGCTTCATCAAATATATCTCTTATCTTTTTTTCACTTTCGCCGTAAAATTTTGACATTATTTCTGGCCCATTAAGTAAAATAAAATTAGCCTCTGATTCATTTGCAACAGCTTTAGCTAAAAGAGTTTTACCTGTTCCTGGTGGTCCATGTAATAAGATTCCTTTAGGTGGTTCAATACCAAGTCTTTCAAAGATTTCAGGATGTTTCATAGGGATTTCAACTAATTCTCTTATTTTTTTGATTTCTTCACTTAAACCACCAATATCTTCATAAGTTATTTCTGGAATTTTTTCATCACTAATCTCTACAGCTTTAGAATTAAGAGAAACCTCTGTATTTTCAGAGATAATTACTGGTTGATTTGGTGTTGTTGAAACAATAAGAAATTTTAATTGAGTTACTCCTCCTCCAAAATTCCCTAATCCTTCAAATCCACTTAATCCTCCGAATAAAGAATTTAAATCCCCAAATATGTCATTTAAATCTCCAAATTCTGACATTACATCTCTTCTTCTTTGAACTCCACCTAAAACAACAATATCTCCTTTAATAACAGCTCTTCCTAATAATCCTTTTTTCAAGCTTTCAGGATCACCTTGAACTAAAATGTCTTTTTGAGCAGGAGCAATGACTATTTTTTTAGCTTCTTTAACTTCTGCTTTTGAAACACTTACTAAATCACCAATACCACTTTTAGAATTCTTCCTTAAAATACCATCTATTCTTATTATTCTTTCTCCAATATCAGCAGGATATGCTCTATCAACAATAGCAACAGTCTCTCTTCCGCCTTTTATTAAAATGATATCCCCTTTCTTTATTCCTAATTCTCTCATAACCTCAGCATCAATTCTAGCAATTCCTTTATAAACATCATCCTGCATTGCTTCTACTACTTTTAATTGAATTGTTTTATCTGTCATTATTTTTATCCTCCAATTTTTTCTTAAATATATATTTTTTATTGTTTTGAGGGTTAGCAGAATCTGAAAATTCTTTAATATGAATTATGGGCTGATTGTTTTTTATAACTTTGTATTCTCTTTGTTTTACAATTCTTGCATTTTTTTCATTAAGGTTATCAAAAGCTTCAAAATTCAAACTTAATTTACCTAAATCTTGAATACATAGTCTTACCATTTTATCCATATCTTCTTCTTGTTTTGAAAAATCATTCATAAAATTGCTCATAAAAGAGACTATCTCTTTTGGTATAGAGACAGCATAACTATTTCCAACTTGCCTCATCTTCACTTTGAACTCTTTATTTTTTAAATCAAGATATTTTTTATATTCTTGTTCATCAAGAGGATGAATTATTGTTTCATTACATTTAGGGCAAACTAAAGCTCTAAACGAGAAATTATCTTTTACTAAGGTCTTTTTTTCCATTTTTGTACCACATTTTTTGCATAGTATTGTATTATCAAAAATGTCTGTCATTGTATATCCTTAATTTTTGTTTAATCTGTGTATACAACACGTGTATACTATTTAAATCTTTTGTTTTTAAAAATTTGAGAATTAGAACAGAGAATAATTAATAAGGAGTATAAAAGATGAAAAGCATTAAAAACTTAGATTACAAGATATTAAAATGAAAAATAAAGAAAAAGAGGTTGAAAAAAAGCATAATAAAAAAATAAAGGAAGGATTTCATAAATTTTGGTATCTTCTTTGGCAAGATGATAGTTTTAAGGGTTGGATTTTTTCTTTAATCTTTTTATTTTTACTTGTTCAATATATTATTTTCCCTTCATTAAGATTAGTCACAGGAACAAGTTTGCCTTTAGCAATAGTTGAAACTTGCAGCATGTATCATCAAGGAAATTTCTTTTCAACTTTTCAAGGTTGGTTTGATAGTAATAAAGAAGAAAAATATTTGAGATACAATATAACAAAAGAAGAATTTGAAAAATTTCCTTTAAACAGAGGATTTAGTAAAGGGGATATAATATTTATGGTAAAAGCAAATTTAAACAAACTTCAGGTTGGGGATATTATAGCATTTGATGCTGGAACAAAGTCTACACCGATAGTTCATAGAATAATAAAAATAAGAGAAGAAGATGGAAAACGGATTTTCACAACAATGGGCGATAATAATCAAGAAATCTTAAAACCAAATAATAACCTATGGAATATTGATGAAGAATCAATCAAAGAAGAACAAATATTAGGTAAGGTTTTGTTTAGAATTGCTCCTGAAATTGGTTGGGTAAAATTAATATTTTTTGAACCAAGCAAACCTATTTCAGAAAGAGGGTTATGTAGAGAAAATTAAATGTAGAATTATTAAATAAAAAGATAAAAATTATTTACAATAAGTCTTTAATTGTTCTTCTCAAAGTTTTGTCTGTCCTATGTTTAGTTGCAGAACCAATATAAAAGAAAGTTTTTTAAATAATGTAAGTTAAGATAAATGATTAAAAAAGAATAAAAATAATCATGGAATTTTGTCCTAAGTGTGGAGCAATATTGGTTGAAAAAGAAGGCAAATTTGTTTGCCCTAGGTGTAATTATCATTCTAAAGAGAAAATAAAATTAGTTTGTTCTGAAAAGATAAATGATAAAAAAGCAGGAGTAGAAGTAATAAAAAAAGATGTTGAAGCTTTTCCTATAATAAATGCAAAATGCAAAAAATGCGGACATGATAAAGCTTATTTTTGGACAGTTCAGACAAGAGCAGGAGACGAAGCAGAAACAAAATTCTTCAAATGTGTTAAATGTGGTTACACTTGGAGAGAATATAGATAGTATATAAAAAGTTTATAAATATTATTTCTTTTATAAAGCAAAGAGAAAATGATTATTATAAATCTTATTTTATTTTTAATATTTTTAGCAGTTTCAATAAAAGCAGCTGACTATTCGATAAAGTATGCTTCAAAGATGGCTAAATCTTTAAGATTTCCAGAATTTGTTGTAAGTTTTTTTATTATAGCAATAATCTCTTGTTTGCCTGAAGGAATAATTTCAATAATGTCTGCATTTAATAATATTCCAGAATTAGGTTTAGGAACACTTCTTGGTTCTAATATAGCGGATTTAACATTAATTTTCGGAATAGTTGCATTAACTTCATTTAAAGGGATTAAAGTTAAGAGTAAAATATTAAGGAATAATTTATTTTATTTGGTTTTATTATTATTTCCTTTATTATTAGGGATAGATGGAAAGTTTTCCAGATTAGATGGATTGATTCTTATTGTATTAGGTTTAATATTTTTTTATAGAATTTATGAAGAAAATAAAAGATTTCATAAAGAATTTAAAGATGGAAAAAGAGAACCTCTATTAAAAAGTTTTATTCTGTTAGTTTTATCTATAGCAGTTTTGATTGTTTGTTCAAATTTAACAGTGAATTATGCAAAGAATTTTGTTATTGAAACAAAAATTCCTGAAATTTTGATAGGCATAACTTTAATCGCTTTTGGAACCTGTCTTCCAGAATTAATCTTTTCAATAAAAGCAGTAAAAAATAATCATGATGAATTAGCATTAGGAGATATCTTAGGGACAGTAATAACAGATGCAACAATTATCTTAGGATTAGTTATTTTAATTTCCCCTTTTTCTTATAATATCAGTAATATTTATGTTTTAGGAGGGGGAATGTTCTTAGCAGGTATATGTGTAGTTTTGTTTATGAATTCGGATAAAATAATTAATAAAATTGAGGGGTTATTATTAATACTTCTTTATGTTTTTTTCATAATTTTAGAATCTTTGATAATGAATGTTTTATAAGGAAGATATTCAAAGAATAAGGAGAAATTCCAATAAATAAGAAATAACTAAATTTTTATACTGAATTTTCTTAAATTTAAAATGGAATTTTTATGGCATAAGATCTCAGATAAAGAAAGAGAAGAAATAAAAAAACAGGTTTTATCAAATTTGGATTCATTTTCAAAAAAATTATCTGGAATAAAAGAAGAATTTCAAGAATCTTTTATTATAAGGGAAGAATCTTACAGAATGGAAAAGAATGAAGATGAAAAAGAAAATATTAGTAAAGATGAATCAAAAAAAAGAGAGGAATTTAAAAAATTAATTTTAGAAAATGCTCCAAATAAAAATGAAAATTCAATTATCGCAGAAAAGAAAAAATGGTAGAAAACGAAAAACAAACAACATTAGAAAAATTAAAAAAATATTTAGAAGAGATTGAAAAAAATAACAAGGATGGGAATAAGATAAATGCAATTTTGCAATTAAATCAAAATGCTCTTGAAGAAGCAGAAGAAATAGATAAAAAGATAAAAGAAGGTAAATCAGGAAGATTAGCTGGAAAAATAATTTCAATTAAAGCAGTAATAAATTGTTTGGGATTAAATGCAAATTGTGGAAGTAAAGTTTTAGAGGATTATAAATCAACATATAATGCTAGTGTTATTGAAAAAATAAAAAAAGAGGATGGCATTATAATTGGGACAGCAAACTGTGATGAATTTGCTTGTGGTTGGAGTGGTGAAACAAGTGCATTTGGGGCTACGAATAATCCAAAGGCATTAGGTTATGTTGCAGGAGGAAGTTCAAGTGGGAGTTGTGCAAGTGTTGCTGCTAATTTTTGTGATATGTCTTTAGGAACAGACACGGGAGGAAGTATAAGGGTACCTTCAAGTCATTGCGGGGTTGTAGGATTAAAACCGAGTTATGCAAGTGTTAGTAGATATGGTTTAATTGATATGAGTATGTCTTTAGATCAAATTGGGCCTATAGCTAAAAATGTTAAGGATACAGCATTATTATTTGATGTTATAAGGGGGAAAGATGAAAAAGATCCAATAAGTTTAGATATAAATTTTAATTTAGAAGAAATTGAAAAAATTCCAAAAAAAATAAGAATTGGTATTTTAGATTTTGGAGTCAAAGACAAGAGAATAGAAGATTTACTAAATAAAAAAATAAAAGAAGTTGAAAAAAAATATAATTGGGAGATTAAAAAATTAAAATTAAAGTATATTGATTTTGCTGTTTCAACCTATTTTCCTTTAGTCTATGTTGAGTTTTATTCTACAACAAGAAAATTGGATGGAAGGAGATATGGAAAAAGAATTGAAGAGGCATGTGGTCCAGAAGTTTTAAGAAGGATTATTGGTGGGAGTGAAATTAGCAAAGCAGAGAACACAGGAAGATATTATCATTTAGCACTTATAGCAAAAAATATGATAATTAAAGAGTTTGAAAAAGTTTTTGATGAATATGATTGTATTATCTCTCCTACTGTTCCACGCTTGCCTCATAAGATAGGAGAAAAAATCTCAATAGAAGAAATGTTCCAATATGATGCTTTAACATGTCCAATAAATCTATCAGGGGATTGTGCTTTAACAATGCCTATGGGAAAAATAAAAGAAGAAGAAGAAGAAGAAAAAGAGATTCCTGTAGGAATGCAAATAATTTGCAAAAAGTTTAATGAAGAAAAATTATTTCAAATAGCAAGAAGCATTGAAAAGTTAGAGAAAAAATAAAAATGAAAATAATAACAGGAAGAAAGGAAGATTTTTTTAATTTTTTAGAAAATTTAAAAGAAACAGATAAAATTGGAATTATCACACACATAGATTTAGATGGATTTACTTCTGCAATCATTATTAATGAGATTTTAAAAATGAAATCTTTAAAATATGATTATTTAAAATTTATTGATTACAAAAAAGGAATATTTTCAGAATTAAAAAAAGAATTTGATAAAAAGAAAATAAACAAGATTTTTATTAGTGACATCTCTTTAGAAATATTTAAAAAAGATTTAAAGGATATGAAAAAAAATTTGCAATTTTTTATTATTGATCATCACCCTTCTCTTTTTAAAAATGAAAAGAATATTATAAAAACAGTTTCAGAAGATTGCACAAGTTTTGTCTTATTTAATTTGATGAATGAATATATTAAAAGATATAATAAAGAATGCATAATAAGTAAAGAGAGATTAAAATTTTTAAGAACTCTAACTTGTGCTACAATGATTTCTGAGATTTCTTATAAAAAAAAGAGCAATTTTCTTTTTATAAAAAAATTTTATCCTAAGATTAAAGTTAAAACAATTTATAATTCCTATATAGGAAAAATCTGTCAAGAAATAAGTTCAGCAATTTTAGTTTGTGAAAAAGATAAAGAAAAAATATTTAATTTAATCAATAAAAATAAAATTAAAGAATTTTCAAAATATCGTAAAGAGGTAGATAGAGAGATTAATTATTATCTTAAAAAGTTTAATAAGGAAAAAATAGAATTAAAAAAGAATCTTTATTTTTATTATCTTAAACCAAAACCAAAGTTTTCCATAAGTTCAATAATTTCAACAACTCTCTCTTTAAAAGAAAAGGAAAAAACTTTTATTATTTGCTCAGATTCTTTAGAAAATCCTATGTTTGTTAAAATAAGTGCAAGAAATCAAAGTGGGAAAATAAATGTAAATCTATTAATGAAAAAAGGAATAAAAGGATTAAAAAATGCAAATGGTGGAGGACATTTTAAAGCTTCTGCTGCAAAATTTCTAAAAAAAGATTTAGAAAGATTCAAGAAAAATTTGATTTCTTAATCAAAATAAAGAGCTAAATAATTTTTTAATAAAAATTGTAAATAAAAATTATAAAAAAGCTTTAAATAATTAAGAATTTTATAATAATAATGAAAAATTTGCCAAAAAATAAAAATTTATTATATAACTCTTTATTAATTTTCCTATTATTAGTTGGTGTAGGAATAACTTTTTTCACAGAAAACCCTAAAAATTTAAAATTTACAGGATTTGTTGTTAATTCTGAGGGTAATGAATGTGATGGCAATTGGACATTAAATGAAACTAGTCTTTGTATAAATGGAACACAAAATTTAACTTGGATAAGTTCAGACACAACAAATTGCACTTCTCCTATAATTGAAACACAGAGTTGTGAATGCGTAGAAAATTGGACTTGTGATTCATGGAGTTCTTGTTTAGATGGACAACAGAATAGAACATGCACTGATTTAAATTCATGTGGGACAACAAATAATAAGCCTAATGAAACACAGAGTTGTGAATGCGTAGAAAATTGGACTTGTGATTCATGGAGTTCTTGTTTAGATGGACAACAGAATAGAACATGCACTGATTTAAATTCATGTGGGACAACAAATAATAAGCCTAATGAAATACAGAGTTGTGAAACAGAAGAAACAAGTTCAGATAATCTTTCTAATGAACAAAGTTCAACTGTAAATACAAATTCATTACAAGAAAATAGTTCTGATATATTACCAACAGAAGAAATAACAAATCAAGATAATTCTTTAAGCTCAGATAATCAAAATAATCAAAGAGAAAGAACAAGTTCTTGTACTCCTGATTGGAAATGTGGAGATTGGCAAGATTGCATAAATAATTCTCAAATAAGAGTTTGTATAAATAAGAATAAATGTAATAATAATGAAAATAAACCTGAAACAAAACAAGAATGCCATATAAATGGAACTTGTTATGATAGAATAAAAAATCAAAATGAGATAGGTATAGACTGCGGGGGAGAATGTAAACCTTGTACAATATTCAATTTAATAGGAAGCACAATTTCAGAAACAATTGGTTCTGGAAAAGAATTTATCTCAAAAAGTTTATCAAAAAACAACTTTCTTTTAGTTGTAGGATTAATAATTTTTGTAATGGTAGGAGAAGCTATAGTCTTATTAAAAATAAAAAAGAAAAAAGAGATAAATTTAGATGATAATTCAAAGGTACAAGATAATAACAAAGATAAAAAAGAGGGAAGTAGTTTAAAACAAAATGATGAAGATGAAAAAAATAGAGAAAATATTCCCAATAATAAAATAAATAAAAAAGAAAATACAAATAAAAAATTAAATAAAAAAAGAAAAAACAAATTCAAAAAAGAAAAAAATGAACATAAATAACATAGGACTCTACTGGTTAGGTCATTCTGGTTTTTTAATAAAAGCAAATAAGATAATTTATATTGACCCTTATCAAATAAACGAAAATTCTGAAAAAGCAGATATAATATTTATTACTCATAGTCATTATGACCACTGCAGTTTTGAAGATCTAAAAAAGATAGTAAAAAAGAATACAAAGATAATTTTAACAGCAGATTCTCAAAGTAAGATAACAAGATTATCTATCCCTGTAGAAATAAAAATAGTTGAACCAAATAAAGAATTTTTTATAGATAACATAAAAGTGAATACTATTCCTGCATATAACATAGAAAACCAAGGTCATGAAAAGATAGAGGGTTGGGTAGGTTATGTCATAAGAATAAAAGATGTAATAATTTATCATGCAGGTGATACAGATTTTATTCCTGAAATGAATAATCTTACAGGGTATAATCAAAAAAATGTTAAATTTATAGCATTAATCCCTATAGGTGGAAGATTTACTATGAATGTAGAGGAAGCATTAGAAGCTGTAAAAAAAATAAAACCCTCTTTAGTAATACCCATGCATTATGGAAGTATTATAGGAACAAAAGAAGATGCAGAAGAATTCATTTCTCTTTGTAAAGAAAATAGCATAGAAGCTAAAATTTTAAATAAAGGAATTATAGATTAAGAAAAATATTAATTAAAATTAGTTAATGACATAATTTTATTAAAACAGAGAATAAAATGGAAAATTTTTATAAGAGGAAAAAAGATGTCTTATCAAAAAAAGATAAATCCTCTATAGGAGAATGGGACAAAAGAGTAATCAGATTATGTGAAAAAATAAATTCTTTAGAAAATTATTATACTACTTCTTCTTGTTCAGGGAGAATTATTCTTATAATTGATCAAGAAAAAAAAGCTGAAAATCTATTTGTTTTTGTGAGTCATGAAAAAATAAATTTTAAAATATTAAAAGAAGAAATAAATAAAGCAATTTCCTTAAACAAAAATATAAAATTGAAATTAGAATCTTTTATTTTGCATATAAACTCTAAAACTTTAGATGATGCAAAAAAAATTTTAGAAATTGGAAAAAGAGCCGGATTCAAAAAAATAGGCATTATAGGATTAAGAAATGGTTTTACAGTAGAGATACAAGGTTCTGAAAAAATAGAATTTCCAATAATTCAAAATAAAAAGATTCTTGTAGACGATAATTTCTTAAAAATTATTGTTAAAGAGGTAAATAAAAAGTTAGAAAATAACTGGAAGAAAATAAGAGTATTAGAAAAAATGTTTTTTATAAAATAAAAATATTTAAAAATGAGAAGCGCCTCATTTCTTTATAATATTAATTTAAACATCATGTAGATTAAATTAATATTAATTTTATGAGGCACTTTTTCTTGTATAACTAGATGAAATCATAGAAAATATATAAACTTTTCTATGGTTAAAACTGAAAGGAGGTTAAAAAGAATGGTACTAGATTTTGCAAAAGAGGCAATACAAAATGCAGAAACTCATAGTATAAATTTTGATGAGTTAAAAGCAGGAAAAGCAAATATTAAGGTAGTTGGAGCAGGTGGAATGGGTTGTAATGCAATAACTTGGCTTTACAATAAAGGAATAAGTGGAGCAACTGTTTATGCTGTAAATACTGATGCCTTACACCTAAGTGTAACAAAATCTGATGAAAAAATCCTTATTGGTAAAGAATTAACAAGAGGACTTGGAGCAGGTGGAAGACCAAACACAGGAAGAGAAGCTGCAAAAGAAGCTCTAGCAGAAATTAAAAAAGCTGTTGGAGGAGCAGATATGGTCTTTGTTGTTGCAGGAATGGGCGGAGGAACAGGTACAGGAGCAGCACCAGTTATTTGCCAGGTTGCTAAAGAGTCAGGAGCAGTAGTTATAGCTGTTGTAACAATGCCTTTCGAATCTGAAAAAGCAAGAATAGACAAAGCTGAATTCGGATTAGAAGAATTAAGAGAGGTTACAGATACGACAATTGTTTTAGACAATAACAGACTTGTAGATATAGCTGGTCAATTGCCAATAGAACAGGCTTTTGCTGTTGCTAATGAGTTAGTCAGCACAATGGTAAAAGGAATTGTTGAGACAATTACTCTTCCAAGCTTGATTAACTTAGATTATGCTGATGTTTCTGCAATAATGAAAGATGGTGGAGTTGCAGTTATCGGAATAGGTGAAGCAGATACACAAAACAAGGTCATGGAAGCAGTTCAGCAAGCTCTTACTCATCCTCTACTTGATGTGGATTATAAAGGAGCTACAGGAGCTTTAATCCATGTAACTTGTGGTCCTGACTTGAAATTAGAAGAGTTTGATTTAATAGGAAGGACAGTATCTGAAAACTTAAATCCTGAAGCAAATGTCATTATTGGTGCGAGAATTAGCAAAGACTTTGTCGGCAAAGTTAGAGTTATAACAATAATGACAGGGGTTAAATCTCCTTATGTTGTTGGGAAAGATGTAGAAGAACAATTTACATCAAAACCTGCTTCAAAAGAGATGTCAGATTTAGGAATTGAGGTCTGGAGATAAACAAGCAAACACCAAAAAAAATTAAAAAATAATTTATTTTTCCGGGTTTTCCCGGATTTTTTCTTTTTTATTTTCTTTTTTTTAATTAAAAATTATGTTTAGAAATTAAATCCTCTAATTTTTTTCTATATTTTTTTTCAGATGAATTTACTTTTTCTTTTAATGAAGAATAAACTTTATTTAGTTCATTCAGAGTGTTATCATCAAAATTTTCAAAGGAATAAACAGTATAAGGTAATAAATTAATATCTTGTTTTATTAATGAAAGAACATAATTTTTATTCTCTTGTAAAAGGAGATGTATTGAGTAAGAATTCTCTTCTAATAAAGGGTGATAATAAATAAAATATTCCTCTTTATTCCTAAGTTTATAAATAGAGTCTTCACTAGCATATTTTAATTTTTTTATTAAAAATTTTAAAATCTTTTTTTCTTTTTCCATAAAACTTTTGGAGTAAGAGGCTTTATAAATTTTTTGTAGACAATGTGTTTAAAAGGAGTTATATATAAAAAATAACAAATCTTAAAGAAATCCTAAAGAGTAGATTAAAGAGAATAATTAGGAAATATTAACTATAGACTTTCTTTATTTCTTTCATCTTTTTATTTTTATATTCATTAAAGAATAAAATCCTGTCTAACTCTATTCTCCAGTTTCTTAATAATGGCTTTTTTGCTTCATAACCAATTGGAAATAATGCTTCAACTCTGGATTTTTCAGGTATTTTTAAAAGATGTTTAATTTCATCTTCAACAAAATGACCTACCCAACATGTTGATAATCCTTTTTCCACTATTTTTAATAAAAAGTTTTCTATTGCAGCTCCTGATTCTTGTTTAACAAACTCTTTTCCTCTTTCTCCAAACATATTTCTAATTCTAGAATCATCAGAACATACAACTACGACATACTGAGCTTCTGCAATAAAATCTTGCTGGCAATATTCGCTAATTTTAATTATTTTTTCAGGGTCATCAATAAGAATAAATTTTAAAATAAAGTTTTTTCCAGCCATAGGCGCATATCTTGCAGAATCAATACATTCAATAATATCTCTCCAATCAGGAGTTTTATTTGTAAAATGTCTAACACTCCTTCTTGATTTAATTGCTGTATCTAAATCCATTCTAGAATAAATAAAAAGAATTATAAAAACCTTTTGAATTAAGTTTAGATTAAATTTTATTAAATTTTTTCACACAAAAGATAATAATCTTTTTTAGGATTAAAGAAGAGATGAATTTCTTTGTTCCCATTCAGTTTAGATTCATATTCTCGTCTTATTTTCCAATAGTCCTTAGGGTCAATATTATATCTTAAAATAACTTTTTTTGCATTCAATTCTTTAATTTTTCTTATCAATTGTTTTTTGTCTCCTTTAACAAAAGCTTTTATCTTAAAAGGAATTAAAAAATTGGAATGAATTAAAGAAGAAGATAAAAAAACAGGTTTATCCAATTTTAAAAAAGAAAGATTTAATTTTTCTTTAAGTTTTTTATAAAGATTAGAAACAATTAAAGTTTCATCAATGGAATACAAAAATTTAAAATTTTTTAATGAAGATACTTCTTTTACTTCAATATTATTAAGTTTGTCAGTTTTATTAAACTGATTAAAATTTTCAGAATTTTTATTATTATCAAAAAAGATCATTTCTTTAGAAGGAAGATTAATAGCAGAAATCTCGTGTTTTTTTAAGTTATTAAAATATAGAGTTAGCCTATTTAAATTAAAATCCATTGAAATGAATTCTTCTTCAAATGAATATTCTTTGTTTAATTCATCAAGATCTTGAGTGAAAGGAGGAATCTCAATTGCAATATTTTCACAGAGAGGGATATAATTTTTAAGAATATCTTTAAGATTAGGTTTTATTGATTTTAATGTTCTTTCAGATTGTTCTGGCCTTTCACTATCAACAAAAATAATATCTATTTTGTATTTATTTATTTTATTTATAACACTCTTATTTAAAGCATCTCCATTTATTATTTCAACATTAAATATCTTTAATTTTTGTAAATTATTTTTAAGGAATAAAGTTTTTTCTTTATCAATTTCAACACATATCACTTTTTCAAAAAATTTAGATAATGCAAAAGTTTGTCCACCAATGCCTGCACCTATCTCTAATATAATTTTAGAATTGATATTAAAAGATTTAAATAATCTTTCTGCTCTATAAAGAGCAACATCTCTTGGGGTTGCAAATCTTAAGAATTTATAAGGAATATTTAATCTTTCTTGATACATAATTTCTTTTTTAGTTACTCTTGTCATTTAATCTTATAAGTTTCAGTGTTTAAATCCCTTTTGTTCAATAAGAGTTCAATAAGATTTATAAATTAAAAAGAATATTTTTTATTTATGGCAACATATCCACCAGATCCAAAAAAAAGAAAGCTTGATTATAACATAGCTCAAAATATCTATGATGACTTTGCAAAAGCTTGCAGTAGGAAAGGATTTGCTCCACAAGTTGTTTTAGAGAAATTAATGGCAAAGTTTAATCAGACAGGTCAGATATAAAATAAAAAAAGGATATTTCAGGATTTAGTTTTAAAATTGATTCTATTTTAAAATGTATTAGTTCAAAAAAATTTTCTAAAAGATAATTAAAACTAATATTATTTAAATAAAAATGTGAAAAACGTCTCCGGCAGGACTCGAACCTACGACCCCATGATTAACAGTCATGTGCTCTACCAGCTGAGCTACGGAGACATAATCAAAGAAAATTTTTTGATTATTTAAAGTTATTTATTTTGTTTTTTTGATTTATTTAAACTTTTTTCTTTTAGCCCAAAATCAGTTATTATTTCTGATCTATGTTTTTCTAAAAATCTATAAACATTAGCCTGTTTAGACCCTCTTATCAAGGAAATTATAGAATTATTTACTTTTTTTATATTTTCAGGCATACCAATTATTCCAATTTCGTTCATATTTAATTCAAAAAAACAATCTGAAAGTTCAGTTAAAGTTCTTAAAGTTTTACCTTTTATTCCGATAATTCTAGATCTCACACTTTCTAAATTCTTTTTTTTAGTATAATCTTTTATTCTTAAAACTTCAAAAATCAAATCATCTTTTTTTATTAAAAAAGCTGTTCTTAAATCAAATCCAAAATCAAAAGCGTTTATGACTTGCTGAGCAATAAATTCATCTTCAGAATTTCCTTCAATAAAAATTTCAGATTTTTTTATGTCTAAATTTACACCTAATTCTCTTTCAAGAATTTTTTTATTTTTTAAAAATTTGACACTATTTGTTAAAGGTAAGTTAATCATTTTAAAATTCAGATTCTTCTATTTGTATATAATTATTTCTTTTTAACCATTCAACTTGGTTTTGCCTGTATTTTAAAATAATATCTCCTTTATTTGTATCCAATTCCCACAATTCCACTATTACAACATCTTTTGGCCTAAGCCATAATTTCCTTTTTAATCTTCCAGGAACTCTACAATTTCTCTGTTTTCCATCAAAACAATTTACAAGCATCTTATTTCCTCCAAATCTCTGTTCAATTATTCCTATAACTTCTCCTTTTTTTGGCAAAGGTGCTCTTGTTACAACTGTTTTTTCGTCTTCATCATTTTCTTCATCTTCAAATTCTTCTTCTATTTCCTCTTCAAATTCTTCTTTAACCATTGTTTTTTGAATAATTTAACATTTATAAAATCTTTTATAAAAAATAAATCATAAAAGAATCAAACAAAACGGGATTCCTTGCACATATTTTACAAAATCCTTATTTATTAAATTATTTTTTATACATAGATTAATAGCTTTTTCCCCTACAATATAAAAAGTTGCATCTTCTTTTTCCATTTTTTTTAAAAGTAAAGATGCTTGTTCCTCATTAAAGTTATCTCCTTTAAAAAAATCTTCTTTTATATCTAATTGTAAATCTCCTTCCTCAAATTTTTTTCCTAAGAGATCTGAATCACAAAGTGCAACTATATCTCTATGAGATTTTATAATTCTTATTTGAAACATTTTCAAATTAGATAATTATTTATTTCTTACCCATCATTCTACAAACAGTAGTTCCACATTTAGGGCATTTCCCTTTTAAGATAGTTGTCCCTCTTGAAGTTTTACTCTCAACACCATCTTTTATTTCTACTGTTTCTTTGCATTTAACACAATATCCTGTTGTCATTTTACCTCCTTGTTTATTTATTTGATTTTTATTAGTTTATATTTTATTTCTTATTGGGTGCTTAGAACCACAAGCTAAACATTTTATAAATAAGAGTCTTCCCTCTTTTATTAATTCTGTATCTGGTTTTTGGCATTCCTTACATAAAACAAATTCTTTTGTATATTGTTCTATCTTTTGATTTATTTTTGAACTTGGAACATTATTATTTAAAATTAATCTATCTCCTTCCATTTGACCTGAAACAGCAAGTTCTCTTAATAAAAATTTCTGTATATGTTCTGGGTTTCTTCTTAAATGAGAAGCAATAGTTAAAAAATTTGTTAGAATTGTTTTTTTACCTTCAAAATGACCTTCTATTTTAGGGATTTCAAATCTCTCTCCATTTGATTCTGGCTCTTTTATTTTTGAATAAGCCGTGTTCAACATCTCTTCGTAATTTGTCATAGATAATAAAAAATAACTTGGTTTATAAGTATTTTGATAAAAAAATTATTTAATAGAGAGAATTAAAATTATTTTCTTATTATCCCAACCATCTTAATCTTCCTGGCCTTGGCTCAAATATAATTCCCTCTTCTAATAAGGATTTAACTTCCTGATTAATTATTTCAGAAGGAGTTTCTTTAAGTTTTAAAATAATCTCTTCTAAATCAATACCATTTTCAGATTCTGCTCCTTTAATTAAATCTAAAATCTTGTCTTTTATTGCTATTACTTGACTTTTAGGTATATTTTCTATCTCTTTTTTTTGTTCTTTTTCAAGTTCTAATTTTCTAATTAAAAGATATTTCGGATTTTGTTCTTTTATTATTTCAGGAGTAATATAAATTTCATTATTAAATTGTCTTAAAAAACCAATAACAAGAACAGTTTGCCCTTGAATGAAATTTTTAAATTTATCAACATCTTCTCCAAAACATTTTAATTTAATTTGGCCACTACCATCATCTAAAGTAAAAAAAGAATATTTCCTTTCTCCTTCACTTTCATATTTATCAATTATGTTTCCAACTAAATTAACCCTTACAATTTTTTTATTTCCTAACTCCAAAAAAGAAAATTTGTCGTTATCAAATATGGGTTTTCCAAAGAGAATATCACCAATTCTTATTTTATAAGCAATATTTCTTTTAAATTCATTAACCATTATTAAGGATATAAAATCTTATTTTTAAAGATTTAGATTATCCTGTTCTACTTATATAACCTCTTTTTGGAGTAAAGATATCTCCTGAGCTACTCAATTTATTTAAGGCTTCATCTAACTCCTCTTTTTTTATGTTTGTTCCTAATTCCTTTTCCAGTTCTTCAATAGGTATAAGTTTGCCTATTCTATTTTCCAAATCAATAATTGTATCCCTTACAAGAATAATTTTACCTCTTTGTGAAGCAGAAAATCTTCCTGAAATTTTATCTATATCAAAAGTTTTTGATTCTTGATCATAACCAACTTGTCTTAAATAGTATTCCATTATATCAATTGCATTTTTTGCATCTTGTTTTGTTACTGTTTTACTTAACCTGATTTTAGCAGAAGCTTCAGACATTCTTACTAATGCTTGTAATTGTCTCGCTGAAATTGGTATAGGTCTTAAACCTGTTTCATTTGACAAAGAATTATTTCTTAACCCTATATAAAACCTTTTTATTTCGTCTATTGCTTCTTCTGATAATTCTGGTTTTATTCTTTGTTTTGCATATGCTATATATTTTTTAAATAAATCCACAGGTATTAATGAGTCTTCACCTTGTCTTTGGTGTTCTCTTAAAACATGTTCTGCAATTAACTCATCTTTTTGTCTATTCGGAATATCTCTTAGGGTAAAAATAATATCAAACCTATTAATAAGAGTAGGAGGTAAATCAATTTGTTCTGCAATAGGTCTATCAGGATCAAATCTTCCAAACTTAGGGTTTGCTGCGGCTAAAACACTTGTTTCTGATTTTAAATTTGCTTGCACATTAGCCTTGCTTATTGTAATGGTTTGTTGTTCCATTCCTTCATGCATTGCACTTCTGTCATTAGGATCCATTTTTTCAAGTTCATCAATACAAACTAATCCTTTATGAGATAGAACCATTGCTCCTGCTTCTAAACTCCATCCTCTTAAATATTCATCCCTAACAACAGTTGCTGTTAATCCTGCACCACTTGCTGATTTTCCTACAACATACCTTCCTTTAGGTGATATATTTGCCATAAATGTCAATAAAACACTTTTTGCTACACCAGGATCACCAATTAATAAAATATGAATATCTCCTCTGCTTTTTTGTCCATCTTTATGAATTTTTTGAACACCTCCAAATAGCTGTAAAACAAGAGATTTTTTTATTTCTTCATAGCCCCAAATACTTGGGGAGATGCTTCTTGCGAATTTTTCAAAAACTAAAGGATCTTGAGATAATTCTAAAATCTGCCTTTCATCTTCGTCATTTATGTCTAATTCTTCAAAAGTTTCTTCTAATGGAATTACATTATTTGCTTCTATAGATAATTCAAATCTTGTAGATAATCCTCCTGTTTGCAATGGAACAGGAACCTCTTTTAAAATTCCAATAATCCTAACTCTACTTCCTGGTGTTGTTTTCTCTTCCATTTTTGGCTCAACAAGGTCTTCTTTAAGAAAGACATTTAATCTTTTTGGTTGTTCTCCACCTGTTAAACTATCAGGAGCTTCTTCAATTACAAGCCTTTGAGTATCAACCATTTCTTTGCTTATTAACCTAAATCCTCCTTTTCTCCCACAAGAACATCTTGATGGCTCTCTGAATTTTTTATCAATCTGCAAAACAGACATAATTGTTCCACAAGAAGGACATTCAAACTTAGCATTTACCACTTGAGGCCTTACATCAGAAGATTGCCTTATTATTCCTTCAATAACAATTAATTGGTTAAGATGTTTAGATCTTATATTTCTAATCTTTATTTCTTGACTTTTTAAAGTATTGATTAATCTTACTCTAACATTTTTTATTAAACCAAATTCTTGTATTGCAGTTTCAATCAAAGCGAGGGTTTCCTCAGGATTTAATAAGATTTCATCAGAAAGTTTATCTGAAATTTCAGTTAATTTTGTAAAATCAATATAAATAACATTAGAACCCTTTTTTATTGATTTTCCTGCCTCTTTTTTATAAAAGTCAAAGAATTTTTTAGCTTCAAGAATTATTTCTTCTGGTTTTAATCTTTCATCATCTATACTTATAGAACCTCTTTTTTTCAAAGCTTCTTTTAACAAATTTTCATCTTTTTTCTTATTGGAATTCGTGGTTATTTTTTTATTTTCAAAATCATCAGAGTCATTAAAATCATCAAACTTTTCAGAGCTATCAAACCCTTCATCAAACCCTTTTTTTAAGGTTGAATCATTTTCTTTATTGTTATATTCTTCTTTTTCATTCATCTCATAATTATCTATCTCATAATTATCTATATCTTTGTCATTACCTATGCCTTCAACCATATCTAACAAAAGAAATATCTATTTATATGGATTTCTATAAAAGAGGAAAAAATAAAAAATAAAAAAGAAAATTAGATAACTAAACATACAATAAGATAATTAATAATAAGATAATTAA
>CAYQJI010000004.1:0-1979 GCA_964417865.1 Candidatus Woesearchaeota archaeon | reverse complement strand
TGTATTAATTTTCTCATTATCGCTATAATAAGAAAATTAATACAATTTAGGAAGTATTAATACAATTAGAGTATATATCCCTTTCTGAAAATAAAGAATAGATTATAAAAGGTAAACATAAAATAAATGCTCTCTCTATCAGGATAGTTTATATAATTATTAGAAATTTTATTTCATATTATGAACTAAATATCTATTAGCAAAATAATTTCTTGGACCATCTTTATTTAATTCAAGGTTATAAACTGTTATTGGATTAGAGAGATTTACTCTTTCTTTTGATAAAATCTTTTCAGGAGTTAATTTCCCATTAAGATCAATGTAAATTGTTTCTCCTATATTTAATTCTTCTATTTTCTTATAAGAATCATTTCCTATATAAAATCTATGAATACCATTCACTTTTACAGAAGAATGTTCTGTTTTGATTATATAATACCAAATTGTAGTATTTTCATGAATTAATAACTTTTCAATTGTGCTTATCACAAATTGATTTTTATCATTATCGTAACTTAAAACTTCATCTCCTTCTCTTAATTCACTTATCCTTATTTTTCCTTTATTAATAGTATCTATTAAAGTATCATAAGTAAAACAATTCGTTCCACCAGTCCCCCAAGTCTCTGAAATTGTCCCAGTATACCCTTTTTCATTGGATACATCAATTTTAGATTCTGATAGGTTTTGATAGTGATATACTTCATTATTATTTTGATAATCACTAGGTAGGTTACACCCTTCCGGATCTCCTGCACAACATTCTTCTCCTTTTTCACAAACTCCATCTCTATCATTATCATCAGAAGGTTTCATATCTCCTGCACAAGGTTCTCCAATCTCACAAATATTATTTCCATTTGAATCAATATCACAATAAGAACCACCACAAATTTCTAAAGTTAATTTTCTTTGTTTATTTCTATATTCTTCACTAAGTTCATAACCTCTATCAATTAAAGAAAGACCATTTTTAATACCTTCTAATGCTTCATTTCCTAAAGGAGAAGTCCCCACAGAATAAGCTAAACCCATCAATCTCCAAGCATCATCAAAACTTATTAAGTCACTTTCTATATAAGGGAAATGCAGATATCCTTTAGGAGTTGGATTCCCATATGGGTCTCGAAAGTTAGATTCTGAGATATAATATCCTTTAGATTTAATCTCTTCATTTAAGCCTCTGATTATAGAATTTACCTGCTGTTCATTTTGATCTATTGATCTCTCAACAAGAGATCTGATTATAACTGTTTCAGTATAATCCTTATCTGCATTAAGATTTTTTAATTTATTTGAAAAATCTGTTGGACTTTTTGATTCATAAAATAAACTATTTAGTTTTAAATGAACAGGACCACAAGGAATATTTTCTTCTAAACAGATTTTATCTGCTCTAAGGTTGATGTCATCTAATAAGTCATAAATACATTCCTCAACGTCAATACCCAAAGAGGAGGCATGATTCTTAAAAGCAAGCCATTCCTTTATTGTTTTTATAGGAATAAAGTAGTTTATATTATTTTGATTATTTAAAGCATAACATTTTTCTACCCCCTCTTCAATAATAAATAAAGCATTTCTTTTGTTCGAGGATAATTTAACTGCATCTCTGATACTTAATACACCAGGAGCTATTGGAGCCATATCCTCTTTTATATTACTATGAATTTCAGTACTTCCACCCTTTCCAGCACTAAAGAAAGGAATTAAGAATATTGAAAATATAAGTAATAATAAAAATAAGTTAAGTCTTTTGTTCTTTAGTTTGTAAGAATTATAAAAACTCATGGGGATTATCTCTCCTTTGCTTTTAATTCGTCAATCTGCTTTTGCAAATTATCAATTTCTTTTTGTTGTTCTTTTATCCCTTGTATAAGTAAAGCAACTAAATTTCCATATTCAACTCCTTTAAATCCTTCACTATTTGTACTTACAATTTCAGGAACAACTTTTTCAACATCTTGAGCAATTAATCC
>CAYQJI010000003.1:45604-72665 GCA_964417865.1 Candidatus Woesearchaeota archaeon | reverse complement strand
AATATTGGTAATTAGAATTAATTTTTATTTGTAGATTCTATTTTAGTAATCCAATTCTCTTTTTTGAATCTTATTATATTTTCTACAAAGCTTTCCATTTTTTGTTCATGGCTAACTATTATTAGTTGATTAACTTTTAATTGTTGCAAAACATCTCTCATTTTGTCTAATTGTTGTTCACTAAAACCGTCTGTTGGTTCATCAAGAATAATAAGTCCTTTTGTTTTTATCTTACTAAACATAGAATTAATTACCTGATTCAAAGAGAGCCTATAAGCGAGTGCAATAGCTGTCCTTTCCCCCCCGGAAAGATAAGAATAATCTAATTCATAATCTTGTTGTTGGATTATCGGTGTGAATTCATCATTCAATTGAACATTAAATGTATCAGAGACAAGCAATGAAAACCAATCCGAGAATAGTTTAGAGAATTCTGTTTTAAGTTTTATCATCACATTTTTTTCTATAAAAGAGATTAAAGAAGAAAATTGTTTTGAAAGCCAATTTTCCAAATCTGAGATATAGGTTATTTCTTTTTTTATTTTTTCATATTTTAATAAATTTAGTTTTATTTCTTCAATATTTTGATTTAATAGTTGTATTTCTTTTGTTAATTCTACAAGATTTATTTCTGCTAATCTTTCCTCTTTTAAAGAATTTTGAAATTCTTTTTCTTTTAATTGGAATAAATTTTCAAATTTTTCAAGGTCAAAAACTGATTTATTAAGAAAATTTAAATGTTCGTTTAGAAGTGATATATCTTTATCTAATGAAAGATTATTTTTTTCTAATGAAGATAATTGAGATTCTTTTTCATTAAGACTCTCTAATTTCATTTTTAATATTTTTAAATTAGTAAACTCTTTTTCAGATAAAGACAATTCTAAATTTATTTTTTTTAGTTGATTATTAAGATTTTCTTTTTCATTATCCAACTCAGAAATTTTATTTTTGAATTCTGATATTTCTGAATTTAATTTATTAGAAATATTTGCTCTATAAACAGGATCCACATTTTGTAAACATGTTGGGCAAATATCAATTGTTAAAATTTTTGAATCTATATTTTTATTTTCTGAAATTTTGAGATGATAAGAATTTATTTTAGAATTAATCTCAATTAATAAAAGGGAGATTTTTTCTTTTTCTTTAGTTTTTTCATTAATTTCTTTTTCTTTTTCTTTAATTTGAGATTCATTAAAATTTATTTTCTTTAAATCATCAATCTGTTTTTTTAGTTCTTCTATTATTTTATTATTTGAAAAGATTACATCTCTTTTATTGAGAATTATTATCTTTGTTTTTTCTATTTCGGATTTAAGTTTATTTTTTTCGTCTAATTTTTCAAGAATAGAATTTTTTTCTTGTTCTATTCTCTTTCTCTTTTCTTTTTTTTCATTAAAATTAATCTCTAAAATAGGGAGTTGTTCTTTTTTTTCTAATAATTGTTTTTCTTTTAATTCTAAAAGAGAAATATTTTGCTCTAAAAGGGATAAAAAATTTTCTTTTACCCTCTTTTCTTCTCTTAATTTGGAAGTTAATATGGAAAGATTTTCAAGGATTCTTTTGTATTTGTCAATTCCAAAAACATGCCTTAAGGTGTTTACTCTTATTTCTGGATCTTCTAAAACTATCTCTTTCATCTCTTCTTGAGGAGTATAAACTGTAAATGTGTATAATATATTCTGTTTTTTTGCAAATTCTTGAGGATAATTTAACAAAGAGAGGATTTTACTTTTAATTTCTGTAACAGACAATTCTTTTCTTTCTTTATTTATTTCAATAAAGCATGATTCTTGAGTAATGGTTTTTCCTCTTTTTAAAACCCTTTCAATTGTTATTTCGTTTCCATCAACCTCAAAAGACATTATGACTTTACCTTCATTTTTTCCGTTTCTTAATAAAGAAGACCCTTTTTGTCCAGGTTGTAAACCAAAAAAAGCAAATTCTATAGCGAGCAAAACAGTTGTTTTTCCAGAACCTATATCCCCTGAGAGAAGAGTTGAACCTTCTGTAAAATTTATCTCTTCTCTTTCATAACTTCTTATATTTTCTAATATTATTTTTTTTATTATCATTTTATTTAAAATTAAGTACTTTTTTACATTCTTCTATTAAACGTAAATTAAAATTTTCTGATTTTTCTCCTTCTTGTTTTTCTAATGAAAGAACATTCATTAATGGAATAATTAAATTATTAAAAAGAGTTGAATTTTCTTTAGAATAACTTTTTATTGATTCTTCTTCTATATTTTCTACATTTTTTATCTCTATTGGTATTTCTTCTTCTTTCACTTTTAATTCATGAGTATTCCTTAAAAAGAAATAAGCCCCCTTGTTAAATATTAATTCTTCAATTTTATGGAATTTAATATCCGAAATATTTCCTGATTCCAATTCTCCCTTAACTCGTAATAATACTATTTTATCTTTAATTTCTATTTTGTTTATTTCTGAAATTATCTGATCTGTCCCGTAAATAGCATTTTTTATTTCAACTTCTATTGGGATGACTTCTTTTAATTTTAGATCTATTTTTTCTAAAGAAACCCCTTTTGACAAATCCACAATATAAAAACTTCCTTGTTTTAAATCTTCTAATTCTTGAAAATTATTTGGAAATATTGGGCCAGGATAAACAAAGTTTTCATATTGAAAATCTAAATGTATATGCCCCATTGCATAATAATCTACTTTTGGCAAGATTTCTGTTTCAATAGAGTCTATAGGTAAGTTTCCTTTAATTTTATCAATTGTTGTATGAAGCATTAAAATTTTAAATAAACCAGGAGAATCATTTAGTGTTATTTTTCTTAAATCTTCAATTTCTAAACCTGATTTTTTGCCAGGATAACCATATATCGCTATCCCTTCATAAATTGTAGGATTTAAAAGAAATTTCCCATTAATCTCTTCTAAGTTAAAGACATTTTTACAGAATCCTGCTTTTTCTAACACATCGAGGAATGTTTTTCCAGAAATAGAATAATCATGACTTCCTGCAATTATAAAACATGGAATTTTTGCTTCTTTTAGTTTTCTAAATTCAGAAAAAGTCTCTTTTAAAATTTCTATTGGGGGGTAAGCAGAATCAAATAAATCACCTGATATTAATATAAAGTCTACTTTTTTTTCTATGCAAATTTCAAATGCTCTTTTGAAAGATTCAAAGTTAAGAGATTGCATTTGTGGTTGTCTCCATCCCCCTAAGTGGACATCTGAGATATGTGCAAATTTTACCATTTTATTTTTTATTTTTAAGATAGTTTATTTAATTAAATATGTTAAAATTCAAAAAACAGATAGATATTTAAAGGTGATTGTTTCATTAGTAAATATAAAAGAGAAAATGGAATACTCTATCCTTTTTGGTGGGAAAGCTGGTCAAGGGCCTAATATTTTATCTATTATTTTAAGCAAAACCCTTGTTCAAAAAGGTTATTTTGTTTTTTTATCGAGAGATTATCAATCTTTAATTAGAGGAGGCCATAATTTTAATGTTTTAACTTTCTCAGATAAACCTGTTTATAGTAACAAATCCAAAATAGATTTAATTATAGCATTAGATGAGAATACTATAAAGATTCATAAAAAAGAAATTAACAAAGAAGGGATAATCTTATTTAAAAAAGATGTCGAAAATATGTATCTTCTAGGAAAATTATACAAAATTTTAGGTTTAAATTTTATTGATTTAGAAAGTCAATTAAAAGAAATTGAAAAGAATGTTAAAGATAATTTAAAGTATGCAAAGCAAGGATATGATGAAGAAAAAAGAATTATTTGCAAAATTAAATTTAAAAAGAATAAATTAAAATTCAAAAATGGCAGTCAAGGTATTTCTGAAGGTGCAATCAAATCAGGATTAGATTTGTATTATGCTTATCCTATGACTCCTGCCACAAGTGTATTAGTTGAATTAGCTGAAAAACAAATTGAAAATAATCATTTAGTATTAGAACTTGAAAGTGAAATTGCTGTTATAAATGCAGGGATAGGTAGTGCTATAACAGGAGCTAAAACAATGGTTGGAACTAGTGGAGGTGGTTTTGATTTAATGACAGAGGCCTTAAGTTTAACCGGAATGGCAAAAGTACCTTTAGTAATTTATTTAGCTTCTAGACCAGGCCCTTCAACAGGTGTTGCAACGTATACTAGTCAAGGAGATTTAGATCTTGCAAGACATTCTGGGCATGGGGAGTTTAATAGAATGATTTTTGCTCCTGGAAATCCTAAAGAAGCAGAAGAACTGACAAACCAAGCTTTTTATTTTAGTCAAAAATTTAAAATTCCAGTTATAATTTTTAGCGATAAGCATCTTGCAGAAAGTTTTTTTTCTTATAATGAAAATCCCAAGTTTATAAAATCTTTAAAGTCAACTAATTTAAGGAGATATAATAGTTATGAGATGGATAAATTTGGTTGTGCAACAGAAAATGCTGAAATAATAAAAAAGAATGTTTATGGAAGATTAGAATTACAAAAAGAGATTTCAAAAGAAGCTGAAAAATTTAAACAATTTGAAATATACGGAAAAAAATCTAAAAATATTATTGTCGGTTGGGGAAGTACAAAAGGAGCAATTCTTGATGCAATTAAAGATTTGAATGTTGAATTTTTACAACCATTATATTTGGAACCTTTTTCAAGTAAAATAAAGAAATTTTTAGAAAAAAAGAATATTATTCTTATAGAAAATAATTCAACAGCCCAATTAGGAAAATTGATTTCTGAAAAAACTGGAATTATGATTCCTGAAAAAAATAAAATTTTAAAATATGATGGAAGACCCTTTTTTTCAGACGAATTAAAAAGAGAAATTCAAAAGAGGATGAAAAAATAAGATGAAAACAAAAAAACAAAATCCCCTTGATACAAATCAGGATATTAACACACCGATAATCCCAACATGGTGTCCTGGATGTTTTAACTTCCAAATACTTGCAGGAATAAAAAGTGGATTATCAAAACAATTTCAAGAGGGTAAGAAAAAAAATGATTTTGCAATTGTTTCAGGTATTGGATGTCATGCAAAAATATTTGATTATATAAACTTAAATGGAATAAACACCTTACATGGGAGAGTATTACCAACTTGCTTGGGTATGAAATTGGGAAATCCAAATTTGAATGTTTTAGGATTTTCTGGGGATGGCGATGCTTATGCTGAAGGAATGGAACATCTTATTTATGCTGCAAGATATAATGCTGATTTCAAATATTTCGTTCACAATAACCAAGTATTTGCTTTAACTGTTGCTCAACCAACACCTGTAACTGAAAAAGGTTATATTGACAAAACAAATCCATTAGGAGTCAAATTTCCTCCTATAAATCCAATAAAGATAATGCTTTCTGCAGGAGCAAGTTTTGTTGCAAGAGTTTTTGCTGAAAAGTCTCAAATAGAATGGATTTTTGAAGAAGCAATGAAACATAAAGGTTTTGCTTTTATAGAAATTTTACAGCCGTGTATTATTTTTCACAATGATCAGGGTTATAAAAATAAAATTTATAATTTACAACAGGACAATTATGATAAAACAAACTTAAAACAAGCATTTGAAAAAGCAGAAGAATTTGATTACAATAGTATAAATGAGAGTACTAAAATACCAACCGGAATTTTTTATCAAGAAGAAAAACCAATTATAGAAGAACAATACCCTCAATTAAAAAAATTGAAAGAGAATAAAAAATCTTGGAGAGATATTCAAAGATAAAAAATTATTTTTAATTTTTATTTAATTTTGAGATTTCCCAAATATAAATTTTTTCAAAGAAAAAATTTTCATGACTGATTTCTTTTGAAAAATAACCTAATTTTTTAAAGTTTATTTTTGGAGATAAAGAAGAAGTAATTAAAAAAATAAGTCCATCTTTTTTTAAATGAGATTTTGCTTGTTTTAAAAAATTTATAATAATCTCATTCCCCCTCTTTCCCCCAGTAGTTGAAATTTGAGATTCTTTTGGTTCATCTTCTTCATAAGGAAGATAAGGAGGATTAAAAATGATTACATCATAGATTCCTTTAATATTTTGAAATAAATCAGAATAAATACAATTAAATCCTAATTTTTTACAGTGATTTACTGAGTCTTGATTAATATCACAAGAGAGAATATTCTCTTTTTTTATTCCTAAATTAAGAATAATTTCTAAATTAATCCCACTCCCTGCTCCAATTTCTAAAAAAGTTAAATTTGGATTTTTATTTAATATATCAGGAAGTTTTTCTTTTAAAATCTTAGACATCAAATAAGAATCTTCTGCTGGTTGATAAATTTCCATATTATATTGTGGTTCATGAAGAACTTCCTGTTAAAAATCTAGAAAAAAAAGTTATTATTTGGTTTTTAAATACAAAAAGAGAGATTAACACCCCTGCTAAAAAAACCAAAAGTAAGATTAATAAGATTAATAAGAGATTATCTCCTTTTTTCTTTTTTGGTTTTGTTGAATAATCTGAAACTTTTTGTTTTGTTTTTATTTGGGATTCTTGATTTTCTGTTTTAGGGGGTTGTGGCTGAATTATTGGATTTTGAATTGTAGGAGTAGGGTTAACAGATATATTTTGACTACTAGAAGTTATGGGTTGAGTCAAAGGCTGTTTAGGTTGAACCATTTGAATTGGGGTTAGAACTGGTTGAGGTTTTGGTTGTTCTGAGGAAGGTTTAGGATTATTTATGGGAATTGGTTTATTCTGTACTTGATTATTATTTTGGTTGAGAAGTTCTTTTAAAGAAGTAATATCCATCCCAAGAGTCATCATAGCTGCTTCTTCTATTTCTTCTTTTTTGTATCCTGCATTATAAAAAGACATCATTGATTTTTTAAGAGATTCCCCTCTTTCTAATGCATTAATTAAACCGCCTAAAATTTCTTGATTCACCATTTTATTTTAATATAATTATTACATAATTATTAATAAACATAGATTTATAAAATTATATTATAAAAGAAAAATTACAATTTTAATTTTTCCCCATTATCAAGGAGATGACATTCTTTTCCAGGTTTATATCCAAGCTCTTTAGCTAAATCTACCATTGGAATCAATTGTTCTCTTGAACCATGAGCAGGAATTATATGTTCTGGATTTAACATAGAGATTAAATCCCTAAGATCTTCTCTTCCAGGATGTCCTGAAACATGTATATCATCAAAAATTCTAGCTCCATTTTTTCTTAATTTCTTGTCTAATTGAGATTTATTTTCTATATTTTTCGGACTAGGAATTGTTTTAGAGGAAAATATAACATTATCTCCTGGTTTGAATTTAAAAGAAAGTTGCCCTTTAGAAATTTTATCAAGAATACTACCTGGTTCTCCTTGATGACCAGTACAAACAATCAAAGAACTGCTTCTGTCTTTTTCAACTTTTTTTAGAATTGATTCTATTTGATTTTTATAACTTGTTAATTTTATATCTTTTTGAAATGGACACATATTTATACTAATCGCAGAAGATACATATTTTTTCATGCTTCTACCTAAAAAATAAATGTCTCTATCTAATTTTTTCCCATAATCAACAATACTTTTTAATCGAGCTATATGAGAGGAGAATGTTGTAACAAAGATTGCAGAATTTTCATTTTTTATTGTTAAAAGAACTTCTTCTACTAAAGCTCTTGCAATTTTTTCACTAGGTGTTTTTCTTTCAGCACCAGAATAAAGGGAGTCTACTATCAAAACTTTTATACCCTCTTTAGAAATTTTTTTTAATAATTCATAATTTGGGGGCAAACCTAAAACAGGAGTATTATCTAACTTAAAGTCATTTGCGTATAAAACAATCCCCTCTCTGGTATGTAAAGCAATCATAGAAGTTTGTATTGTTGAATGAGTTATATTAATAAAATCAATTTGATATTCTTTATTTTTTCCTTTAATAAAAAATGAAGAGTTTGGATTTACTGTTTTTATAGGATTAGGAATACTTTGATTATCATCGTTTAAAATTTCTTTTAAAACTTGGGTTGTGAATGGGGTTCCATAAATTGGGCAGTTATATCTATAAGAGATATAAGGAACAGCCCCAATATGGTCCAAATGAGCATGACCTAAAAATATTCCTCTTACTTTCCCTTTTATATTATTGTTGTCTAAAATTAAATCTTCTGGTAAAGCTCCGATATTCCTGAGTTTTTTTTCGGTGTATTCTTGTTTTATTGTTTCTTGCTCTTGTAGTTCAACAATAGCAGGAAGAAAAATTCCTAAATCAAAAATGAATGCATCTTCTCCCAAATCCACAAGGGTCATATTTCTTCCAACTTCACTAAAACCCCCTATTGTGTAAATTTCCATATTTCTCTCTTTTTTAGATTTTTAATACAAATAAGAATAAAAATCAGTTTAAAAATTCTTTTAAAAATAAAAAACATAAGAATTTAAAATAAGAATCCTTTGTATTTTAATGATTTTAAAAGAAAAAAATTTTGATAAATCAAAAAAAGAGAGTAAACCAATAAAAAAATTAAAAAAAAGTATGAAAGAGAGAAAGAGATATATTCTATTAATAGGAGATAAAGATACAGAACTAAAAAAAGATATTGAAAATTTAATTTTAGATTTTGTTGGGGTTTTAGGTTTTTCTAAAACCTGTTTAAGGTGGATAGAGATAAACGAGAATGAGAATTATGGAATTATTTCTGTAAACAGAGAAAGTCTTGAATTATTTAAAGCTTCTTTATGTTTAAGTCCTAAAAACATTGAAATCTTGGGTATTTCAGGAACATTAAAAGGATTAAAAAAGTACAAGATTAAAATTTGATTTTAATAATTTCTTTTAATAATTTTTATGATAAATTTTACCCAAAAGTTTAAAAATAAGTCAAATTTACTAAAATAAACATAATAAAGAAAAATAGATAAATCAGGCTTTTCTAGAATTAAGATGGATATACCTTTAGACATTCAACAACAAGCAATGGGATATGATAGAACAGCAACTATGTTCTCACCACAAGGGCATTTATTACAAGTAGAATATGCTGAAAAAACAGTAAGATTAGGGAGTTCAAGTATCTCTATGGTATGTAAAGATGGTGTTTTTATCTTAGCAGATACAAGAGTTGAAGATAAATTAATAGTTCAAAAATCAGCAAACAAAATTTATGAAATTGATTCTCATATTATTGCAAGTGTTGCGGGGATTGTTTCTGATGCAAGAGTTTTAATTGAAAAGGCACAAATATTAGCTCAACAGAATAGAGTAACTTATGACTCTCCTATTGAACCTGAAACAATAATAAAAGAGATTTCCAATATTAAACAACAATTCACTCAGTATGGTGGAGCAAGACCTTTTGGTGTTTCACTTATGATAGCAGGCATAAACAATGAAAAAGCAGAATTATTTACCAGTGATGTTACAGGGAATTATTTTCAATATTATGCAAATGCAATAGGGGAGAATGATGAATTAATAAAAGAAAAACTCAGAGAGAGATACAAAGAGGGAATAAGTATACAAGAGGGCGTGAATTTGGCATTAGAAATTTTAAAAGAGATTGAAAAAGACAAATTTAACATAAAAAGAATAGAATTATGTTTTATTAAAAACAAAGACCAGAAATTAGAAAGATATTATGGTGAAGAAATTGAAAAAATAGTAAAATGACTCAAACAACAGCAAGAATAAAACAAAAAGGAAAATTATTTGAAATTATTGTAGATTTAGAGGAAGCATTAAAATTTAAGAAAGGTGAATCAAATTGGTTAGAAATTGGGGGAGATAGAATTTTTAAAGATTCAAAAAAAGGAGATGTTGCTTCTAAAAAAGATTTAGAAGAATGTTTTGGGACAAGTGATATTTCAGAAGTTGCAAAAAAGATAGTAAAGGATGGTGAAATTTTATTAACTCAAGAATTTAGAGATGAAGAGAGAGAAAACAAAATAAAACAAGTTATTGATTTTTTAGTAAGGAATACTATAAACCCACAAAATAATAGACCTCATACCCCTGAAAGGATAAAATCTGCTCTTGAAGAAGCACATGTAAATATAAAAAATGTTCCTATTGAAAATCAAATTCCTGAAATTTTAGAACAAATAATGAAGATAATCCCTATAAAAGTTGAATCAAAGAAATTTAAATTAGTTATACCTGCAATTTACACAGGAAAGATTTATAATACAATAAATTCATATAAAGAAGAAGAGAATTGGATGAATGATGGAAGCTTAGAAGTAATTGTTAAGATTCCTGCTGGAATGTCAATAGACTTTTTTGACAAACTAAATTCAATGACTCATGGAGCAATAATAAGTGAGGAAATCAAAGAATAAAATGACAGAAAGAATAATAGCAATACCTGGAGAAACCTTATATGAAGGAGAAGAATATATTCCTGGAGAAGGAACAGAAAAAAGAAATGAAAAAATAGTTGCATTAAGATACGGTTTAGTAGAAAATAATAAAAATCTTATAAGGGTAATACCTGTTTCAGGAGTTTATATTCCACGAACTGGAAATGTTGTAATAGGAAAAGTTGAAAATGTAACAATGAATGGTTGGGTTATAGATATAACAACACCTGAAGGGGCTTTTTTATCTTTAATGGAAGTTCCAAGATATGTGAACAGAGATGATTTAAGAGGAGTTTTAGATATAGGAGATATTGTTGCAGTAAAAATATATTCTGTAAATAGTAGAGGGATAGATTTGACTACAAAACTAAAAGGATTAGGAAAATTAGATAAAGGGATTATTATCCAGATAAATCCAAATAAAGTTCCGAGATTAATTGGAAAAGAGGGGAGTATGATAAGCCTTATAAAAGAAGAAACAAAATGTAAGATTATAGTGGGACAAAATGGACTTATATGGATAAATGGAGAAAAAATAGAAGATGAATTATATGCTAAAAAAGCAATACTTTATGTAGCAGAAAATGCTGCTATGTCAGGATTAACTGATGAAATGAAAGAGTGGTTTGAGAAAAATAAAGGAGAAATAAATTAAGATGTCAGAATTTAAAAGACCAGACGGAAGAAAGATTAATGAACTTAGAAAGATAACTGCAAAAGTGGGAGTTGTTCCAAATGCAGATGGAAGTGCACTATTCGGTTTTGGTGATACAATTGCTATTGCTGCAGTTTATGGTCCTAAGAAAATGCATCCTCAACATTCTCAAAATCCTGAAAAAGGAACATTAAGATGCACTTATAATATGCTTAGTTTCTCAGTAACAGAAAGAATAAGACCAGGACCAAGTAGAAGAAGTCAAGAGATAAGCAAGATTACAGAATGGGCTCTTCAACCTATAGTTATGATTGACGATTTTCCCGGTAATGTTGTTGACGTCCATATAAACGTTATCCAGGCAAATGCTTCTACAAGATGTGCTGGCATAAATGCTGCTGTAATGGCTTTGGCACATGCAGGAATTCCAATGAAAAGTATGGTAACAAGTGTTTCTATAGGAAAATTAGATAAACAGTTAGTAACAGATTTGATTAAAGAAGAAGAAGATTGGGAAGAAGGAGAAGGACCAACAGATATTCCTATAACATTAACAGATGATGGAAAAATAACTCATATACAATTAGATGGGAATATTCCTATGAAACAGCTTATGGAAGCTTTTAAACTTGCGAGAGAGGCAGGAAAACAAATTCATGAAGCTCAGATTAAAGCATTAAAGGAGGGAATTGAAAAAAAATGATAGAAACTCCAAAGATAACAGGCGAAAGGATAAAAGAATATCTTCAACAAGGAAAAAGATTTGATGGAAGAAAACTTGATGAATTCAGAGAAATAAAAATTGAAACAGGAGTATCAAAAAATGCAGAAGGGAGTGCAAGAGTAAATCTCGGAAAAACTGAGATTTTGGTTGGAGTAAAATTAGATGTAGCAGAACCTTATCCAGATTCACCAGATGAAGGAAATCTAATGGTAACAGCAGAATTTCTCACTATGAGTTCACCTAGATTGGATTTAGGGCCACAACCTTTTGAATCACTAGAATTAGCAAGAGTAATTGATAGAGGTATAAGAGAGAGCCACTTTATAGATTTAAAAAAGTTATGCATAAAAAAAGGAGAAAAAGTTTGGAATGTGATGATAGATATCTACTCTATAAATGATGATGGAAATTTACTTGATGCTGCAGGAATAGGTGCTATTGCTGCACTAAAAACAGCAAGGATTCCTAAATATAATGAAGAAACAGGAAAACCAGTTTATGGAGAATGGACAAATGAAAAAATACCTTTATCTGAGAAAACTCCAATCTCATTAACAGTTCATAAAATAGGAAATAGTTTGATTATTGACCCAACAAAAGAGGAAGAGGATATAAGTGAGACAAGAGTTACAGTATGCAGTTCTAATGGGATTGTTTATTCTCTTCAAAAAGGAGAATCAAAAGAATTAAGTATAGAAGAATTCCAAGATATTTTAAATTTAGTTGAAATAATAGAAAAAAAGATATATAAAGAGATAGAATCAAATATTAAATAAGATGGAACAACAATTTACAAAATATGAACTTGCAAGGATTTTAGGAGCGAGAGCATTACAACTTTCTATGAATGCACCTATGTTAATTAAAATAAAGAAAGAAGATTTAGAAAAAATTAATTATGATGCTTTAAAAATTGCAGAGATTGAATTAAACTCAAATGTTTTACCTATCTCAGTTAAAAGACCAATGCCTGTTAAAAAAGAAGAAAAATTGAAAAGAGTAAAGATGAAAATTGTAAATCCTGAAGAAGAAAACAATGAGTTAAAAGAAGAAAAAGAATTAATTAATCAAGCAGAAATAATGGAATTAGCTAATCCTGAAGATGAAAGTGAATATGAAAGTGAAGAATCCGAGATTGAGTAATCTATAAATAATCTTCAATCAAAATTCCTAAAAGTTTATTAATAAAAAAATATTTTTCTTATGATGATTATTCAAGAAATTTCTGCAGATTCTATCCTTGATTCAAGGGGTGAAAAAACTATTCTTATTAAGATAAAAACAAATGTCGGTGAATTTTCAGCAAGTTCACCAAATGGTAAATCAACAGGTAAATATGAAGTAAAACCTTACCAAAAAAGTTTAGAAGAAGATATAAAAAAAATAAGGAAGATGAAAGATTATTTTTCAAAAGAGATTATTGATAAATTTGATGATTTAATAGGGATAGAGGATATATGTGAAAAACAAGTTGGAGGGAATACTGTTTTTGCTTTAGAGTCCGCTATTTTAAAAGCATTATCAAAAGAAAAGAAGAAAGAAATCTTTGAATTAATATTAAATAAAGAAAAAGAGAATTATTCAAAATTCCCAAGATTAGTAGGTAATTGTATAGGTGGTGGAAAACATTCTCCTGATGAAAAAAAACCTGATTTTCAAGAGTTTCATATTATCCCTAATGAAAAAAGTTTAGAAAAATCATTTATTAAAATGAAAGAGATAAAAAAGAATTCAAAATTTTATATAAAAGAGAAAGATAAATCTTTTTCAGAAAAAACAAACGATGAAAATGCTTGGAGAACAAATTTGAATGATAAAGAAGTTTTAGAAATTTTAAAAATTTTTAATGTTCCACTTGGAATTGATGTTGCTTCTTCAAGTTTTTATAAAAGAGGAAGTTATTATTACAATAATCCTCCATTAAAGAGAACTAAAGAAGAGCAATTAGAATATTTAAGCAATTTAATTAAAAATTTTAATTTAATCTATGTTGAAGATCCTTTTGATGAAAATGATTTTGAAAGTTATTCAAAATTAGTTTTAAGATTTCCAAGAACAATGATTGTTGGAGATGATTTAACAACAACAAACCCTAAAAGATTAAAAAAAGCAATAAAAGAAAAAAGTATTAACGCAATAATTATAAAACCTAATCAAATCGGTTCCTTAATTAAGGTTAAAGAAGTCTGTGAAATTGCAAAAGAGAACAATATAAAACTTATTTTTTCTCATAGAAGCGGTGAAACTAAAGAAACAATTTTAGCAGATCTCGCCATTGGTTTTGGTGCAGATTTTTTTAAAGTAGGAATAACAGGTGAAGAGAGAGAATGTAAGATAAAAAGGATTATAGAAATTGAAAAAATATTAAATAAATAACTCTGAGAAACCTTTAAAAATATACTTTTTCTTTGAGTAATATGCCAAGAAAAAAGAAATTAGAAGCAGAAGAAGAGATTACAAAAGAGAAGAATATTGAAGAAGGTATAGAAAATTTAGAAGAAGCTAAAAAAGAATCTATTGAAAAAGAGAGCGAAATAAAAAAAGATAAAGAAGAATTAAGAAAAAAACTTTTAGAAAGAGCAAAGGAATTACAAGAAGGAAAAATTGATCAAATAATTAGTGAAGAATTAAAAGAGAAAGTTAAAGTTAAAAAAAGAGAAGATATGCTTATTCCTTTAGAGGAATATGTAAAGACAGGAATTTATATAGGGACAAAAGCAGTCACACCTATGATGAGGCCTTTTGTTTATAGAAGAAGAGCAGATGGGCTTGCAATTTTTAATACAGATATAATTGACGATAAATTAAAAGAAGCCATTGAATATATTTCTCAGTTTAATCCAGAAGATATTGTTTTAGTTTGCAAGAGACAAACTGGTTGGAGAACAGCAGAAATGCTTTCAAGATTAACAGGAATAAAAGTATTTACAAAAAAATATCCTGCAGGAATATTAACAAATCCTTCTCTTCCAGATTTTTTCGAGAATGAATTAACAATAATAACAGATTCTTGGGTAGATAAAAATGCATTAAATGATACTATAAAAGCAAATAAAAAAATTTTAATGATTTGTGATACAAATAATTTTTCACAAAAAGCAGATAAGATTATAATTGGTAATAATAAAAGTGCAAAAAGTATTGGACTAATCTTTTATCTATTAACAAGAGGATATTGCAAAAATAGAGGTATCGATGTAAATATCCCAGATTTAGAATGGTGGACAAGAGAAGAGGATACACCTAGAGTATTAAATGAGAGTGATAAAGGGGATTCTAGATACGGAGTTTAAATTTTATCCTTTTTCTACTTTTGTTCCGCATTCATGACAGAATTTTTCATTCTCGTCGAGTATTGTATTGCAATTTTTACATTTAATTATTTTTTGTTTTGTTTCTATAACAGGTTTATAACCTTTTTTTCCAGAGATTAAAGCACCAAATGCTTCTATAAAAGAACCTTCTTTTTGAATTTCATCCATCCTCTTTTGAACAAAATTTGCATCCATATGATAAAAAATAAAAATTAATTTTTAAAGATTTGTATAAAATGAAGAAAAAATAAATCTTAAAGATAAAAAAGAAAAAATAGATTTTATTAAAAAAATAAGACGAAAGATTTATAAAGCTCTTTCTCTGAAACAATCTATATTAAAATGAGTACTTTAATACTACATATAAAAACATTAAAGTATGAGGTATGTAAAGCAGTCATTTAGTTGTAGTTCTTAATAATCTTTTAGCCAATAGTCAGGAGAAGTGAGAAGTATCTTCAGTCTTGTAATGAAGATGCGCAATGAGATTTTATTACATAATAAAATCTATGAATTGTTTAAATCCAGTTGATCCTGCTGGCGGCTGCGGCTCTCTGGTTTACATTTAGACATGCAAGTCATTCGAGAGAAGGCGAACTGCTCAGTAACACGTAGCTAACCTAACCTTAAGTCAAGGATAACCTCGGGAAACTGAGGATAATACTTGATAGGAGATATACCCTGGAAAGATTTATCTCTCAAACTCGTGCTTAAGGATGGGGCTGCGGCAGATTAGGTTGTTGGCGGGGTAATAGCCCACCAAGCCGATAATCTGTAAGGGCTCTTAGCGGAGAGGCCCTGAGAGGGAATCTGAGACACTATTCCCAGCCCTACGGGGTGCAGCAGGTAGGTATCTTTTGCAATGCGCGCAAGCGTGACAAAGCGAGCCAGAGTGCTTTTCATTGAAAAGCTTTTGTCAAATTTAAAAAGTTTGGCGAATAAGGACTGGGCAAGACTAGTGCCAGCCGCCGCGGTAATACTAGCGGTCCAAGTCGCAGCCATCATTATTGGGTCTAAAACATCCGTAGCTTGCTAAATAAGTTTCTTGTGAAATCCTGTCTCTTAAGGGCAGGGCGTGCAAGAAATACTGTTTAGCTAGAGACTGGAAGACGTAGAGAGTATGTCAAAAGTAGCGGTAAAATGTGTTAATCTTTGGCAGACTCACAATAGCGAAGGCACTCTACGAGGACAGTTCTGACAGTGAGGGATGAAGGCTAGGGGCGCAAAATGGATTAGATACCCATGTAGTCCTAGCAGTAAACACTGCACACTAAACATTAGTACCTCTTCGAGAGGTATTAGTGCTGAAGGGAAGCCGGAGAGTGTGCTACCTGGGAAGTATAGCCGCAAGGCCGAAACTTAAAGGAATTGGCGGGGAGACACTACAACGGGTGACGCGTACGGTTCAATTAGATTCTACACCGTGAACCTCACCAGGAGCGACAGCAGAATGAAGGTCAGTCTGAAGGGCTTACCTGACACGCTGAGAGGAGTTGCATGGCCGACGTCAGCCTGTGTCATGAGATGACCTGTTAAATCAGGTAACAGGCAAGACCCACGTATATATTTACCATGTGTACAATATATAGATTGCCTTGGCAACAAGGATGAAAGTGTGGGCTACGTTAGGTGAGTACAGCCTGAATCCCCTGGGCGACACGCGCGCGTCAATGGTAGATACAATGAGACGCAACTCCGAAAGGAGAAGCTAATCCCATAAAATTTATCTCAGTTTAGATTGAGGTTTGAAACCCAACCTCATGACACTGGAATCCGTAGTAATCGTTTATTAGCAGTGAACGGTGAATCTGTCCCTGTCTCTTGCTCACACTGCCCGTCAAACCAACCGAGTTTAGTTATGATGAAACTTGTTTATGGAAAATCTTAGCTAGACAAGGTAGGTTAAGTCGTCACAAGGTATCTGTAGGGGAACCTGCAGATGGATTACCTCCTAAAAAATATTAAAAAAGGCTAATAATCTTTACAATTAGATGATTGTTTTACATACCACTTTGTCGAGGAAAAAAATAAAAAAACTTAAAAACCCTCCAGGCCTAATTTAATTTAAGGGCCTGTAGTCCAACGGCAGAATACCTCGCTTGCACCGAGGAGTTCCGAGTTCAATTCTCGGCAGGTCCATAACTCTTTATGGATTAATTTCAAATCATATTCATTAAAATGAACTTCAGTGATGAAGGAAAACATCGACGAATAAAATCGTCATCATCGGTGAGAGAGTTAATTCTCTTATCGTATTGAGAACTAATGTTCAATGAGATAAGCAGTAGAAGATTCCCACTTATATTATGTATTTTTAGAAAACATTCTACTTATACTGTTAGGCGGATAGCTTGGTTTTGGTAATGATGAAGGACGTGGCAAGCTGCGATAAGCTTGGGGGAGTTGCATGCAAACTTTGATCCCAAGATTTCCGAATTACACACAATTTGTGTGAAGATACTCCGGGAATTGAAACATCTTAGTACCGGAAGGAAAAGAAAATAAATAATGATTCCCTTATTAGCAGAGAGCGAAAAGGGAAGAGGGCAAACCGAATCTATTCTTGAAAAAGAATGTGAGATGTGGTGAAGATAAGTGACTAAGTTAATGAATTGAAATTGTTTGGAACAACATACCATAGAAGGTGATAGTCCTGTAAATGAAATTAATATGTCGCTCTTCAAAGAGTAGAGCTCCCTGGATTGGGGGTTTGAATATGGCAGGATTAACTGCTAACCCTAAATATAACCAAAGTCCGATAGCGTACTAGTACCGCGAGGGAAAGCTGAAAAGTACTCTTAAACGAGGGTTAAAAGACTTGAAATCTAACAGTTACAGAATAGTTACTGCTCTATATCGCAAGATAAGGGAGTTGTAACGTGCGTTTCGAAGAACGAGCCAAGGAGTTTTTTCATGTGGCGAGGCTAACCTTTTGAATAGGGTAACCAAAGCGAAAGCAAGTCTGAAAGGGCGTGAGTCACGTGGATTAGACCTGAAGCCGGGTGATCTATCCATGGGCAAGACGAAGTCTCTCGAAAGGGGGATGGAGGTCTGAACTAGTGTTACGGACATATACTTAGATGACCTGTGAATAGGGGTGAAAAGCCTATCTAACTCGGCGATGGCTGGTTCCTGCTGAAATATGCCTACGTATAGTCTTATTTAGTTTGTTGACGGGGTAAAGTACGAATAAAGCTTGCAGGGGCTATTGCTTTCGGAGCTTTTTTCAACTCAGAATCTGTCAACTACTTAAAATGAGAAACAGGGTGTGTATGTAAGATACACTTCCGAGACCGGAACAACGGAGACCAAAGTTAAGGTCCCTAAATTTATACTAAGTGTAACGAAAGGAGTCTTGAATCAGAGACACTAGGGATGTAAGCTTAGAAGCAGCTATCATTTAAAGAAAGCGTAACAGCTCACCTATTGAGATTCAGGGCCCTGAAAATGGACGGGGCTAAAGTATAATACCGATACTTTGGCAGCACTCAGATGAGTGACTGGGTAAGCAGGCGTCTTTTCTGCGTAGAAGCATCTTCGAGAGAAGGTGTGGAGCTGAAAGGAATGAGGATCTTGGCAATAGTAGGATGTGATTTTCCTGAGAACGGAAAATGTCGAAAGAGCAAGGTTTCCTTGGCAATATCATTTAACCAAGGGTTAGTCAGTACCTTAGCTGTATCTTAACCGAATACAGTGATGGAAAGCAGGTTAATATTCCTGCACTGATTAAATTTTATATAGTACAATTTGCTTTCGGATAAGTAGGCACTCGAAAGGGTGTTTTAGTAAAGAAAGCTGTGGAATGTAATGTGAAGAAGCAGAAGAATTTACTAAACAAAACTATTGACTCCAAGAGCCAGTGAAATGATTGTACTCTTAATTTAATCAACTGTACCGACAACCGACACTGGTGCTCTAGCTGAGAAGGCTAAGACATGAAAGGTGAAACCAATTAAGGGAACTCGGCATATTAGTCCCGTAGCTTCGGCTTAAGGGATGTCTATCTCTGTTTTTTCAGAAATGTAATAGCAGAGTTAGATCTCAGTAACAAGGGCGGCCCGACTGTTTACCAAAAACGTAGCCAGTTGCTAATCCGAAAGGACTTGTATAACTGGTGAGACCTGCCCAGTCGCGGTGTTTCAAACTCCTTTTCAAGGGAGCTAAGACTCGTGAAACGGCGGGGGTAACTATGACCCTCTTAAGGTAGCGTAATACCTTGTCGTCTGAATGGCGACTTGCATGAATGGTCCAACGAGGTTGCCACTGTCCCTAATTGGAACCTTCTGAAAATACTGTGCGGCGAAAATGCCGCGGACGCCTAGTGGGAAGCGAAGACCTTGTGGAACTTTACTGCAACTTGTTGTTGTGATCTTAAAGGGAATGCATAGAATAGGTAGGAGCGTCGAGACACTTATTTCGGTAGGTGCGGAGCGAAGGTGTAATACTACCCACTTTCTTTAAGATTTCTTACTCTTTATGAGGACAGCAGCTGGCGGGCAGTTTGACTGGGGCGGTGCCCTGTCGAAAATGTATCGATAGGACCCAAAGATAAGCTCATCCAGCTTGGAAATCTGGAGATGAGTGCGAGGGCAAAAGCTTATCTGACTGTATTCTGAACAGTAAGGAATGCAGAGGTGAAAGCCGGGCCTAGAGAACCCACATGCTTTTTTAATAGAAGCTGTGTCTGATAGAAAAGTTACCCCAAGGATAACAGGCTTGTCGCGCCCGAAAGTTCATATTGACGGCGCGGTTTGGTACATCGCTGTCGGCTCTTCCTATCCTAGCCGTACAGAAGCGGCTAAGGGTGCCGGAGTTCACGTATTAAAAGGGATCGTTAGCTGGGTTAAGAACGTCGCGAGACAGTTTGTATGATATCTACTAGGTGTGTTGTTGTCTGAGTGGAACGAATCTCTAGTACGAAAGGAACGGGATTTGGACGCCTCTGGTGAGCAGTTGTCATTTGGCAGGCTGCATAGCTACGCGTTGTGTGAATAAGAGCTGAATGCATCTAAGCTTGAAGTCATCCGCAAAACGAGACAACAAAGGCCGTCATAGAAGATGACGTTGATAGAGTTGCTGTGTAAGATTCAAGCCTCGGCGAGAATTTCAGCAGACAACTACTAAAAGCCTCAATAATGTTTTTTAAAAATACAAAAGAAATCTTCTACTGCTTATTCATTTGAGATTCTATGTATATAGAATAAAGGAAAAAAAAAAAAAAAAAATCGAACAATTTCTAATTTCAAAGATTTTTATTTATTAATTTTAATCTTTTTTAATAAAAAAAAGATATAAAAAATTTTATATATAGTAAGATATTATTAATTAGGAATGGAACAGAATTCTAAAAAATGTCTTTGGTATGATTTTACAAATCTTTACAGCATTTCTAAAACATTAAGATTTGAACTTAAACCTTTTGGAAGAACATTGGAGTATATACATAAGAGAGGCATTGTAGAGCAAGACAAAAAAAGATCAGAAGACTTTTTAAGGATTAAAGAGGTTATGGATGATTACTGTAGGGAATTAATAAAACAACATCTAAAAAATGTAAATTTAGATAAAGAAAAATTATACAAATTCAAAATTTCTTTTTTAGGACTTAGAAAAAACAAAAATGAGAATAAATTAAAAGAAGATTATAAGAATATAATCATAGAGATTGGAAAAGATTTATATAATAAAGCAAAATTTGGCGAGATTAAGTTTGATGAAAAAAATTTTATTAAATCCTTAAAAAAATGGCTTGAAGAGAATAATAGGGCTGAAGATTTAGAATTATTAAAGTCCTTTGATAAATTTTCTACTTATTTTTTAGGATTTTTTAAAAATAGGGAAAATATTTTTACAATTCCTGAGGAAAATGAGGAAACAATTTCAACTTCTATAGTATATAGAACAATTAATGAAAACCTTGTAAAATTTTTAGATAACTGTTTGAGATTTGAAGAATTAAAAGAAAAAATAGATTTTAAAGAATTAGAAAATAATTTCAGAAATGAACTTGCAAACAATTCATTAGAAAACTTTTTCAGATTAGAAAATTACAATATGTTTTTAACACAAGAAGGAATTGATATATTCAATTTAATTATCGGTGGAAAAACCCTTGAAGATGGAACAAAATTAAAAGGTATTAATGAAATTATTAATTTATACTCTCAAAAAGAAAAAGATAAAAATATAAAAAAGAAGAAATTAAAATTTTTAGATAAACAGATTTTGAGCAAATCAAACAAATATTCATTTTTTTTACCAAAAATTAAGGATGACAAAGAGTTTATTAAAGAGATAAATTACATTGATATAGATAATTTTAATAAAATAAGAAGTTTATTCAACAAATTAACTGATTATGATTTAAATCAAATTTATATTAGGAATGATGATTCTTTAACAAAAATTTCTCAGGATATCTTTTCAGATTATGCTTTTTTAAAAAAATTAATTATTGATTTTAAATCAAAAGATGAAAATTTAAAATTAACAACTGAAAAAAAACAAGAACATTGGTTTAATAGACAAAACTATTTTTCAATAAAAGAAATTGAAGAAGCAATTTTAAACAAAGGGAAATTATTTGATTTAAAAGAAGATGAACAAAGATTAAATAATAAAATTAATAATAATTTAGAACATCCTATTGTGGGTTATTTACAAAAATTTAATTATAGTGGTGAAAATCTTTTTGAAAATCTAGAAAACTCAAAGAAACAAATAGAGGATATATTAAATAAAAACTACCCTGAAAACACAAAAGAATTTTTAAAACAAAGCAAAGAACAAGAAATTAAAAAGATAAAACGTTTTTTAGATGATTGTTTAGAAATTTTACATTTTATTAAATTAATCAACTATAAAAAGGGGAATGGAGAAGATTATGAAATATTAGAAGTTGATAATGATTTTTATGGGAATAATAATGAAAAAGAGAGTGAAGGGTATTTAGGATTACTTGAACAGATTAAAATTATAACTAAGATTTATAATAGATCAAGAGATTATGTTTCTCAAAAACCTTTTAATACAGAAAAATTTAAATTAAATTTTGAAAATTCTACACTTGCAGAAGGGTGGGATAAAAACAAAGAATCTAACAATTATGCTGTTCTTTTTAGAAAAGAGGAGAGATATTATTTAGGAATATTAAATAAAGATAGTAATACCCTGTTTAAAGAGATCCCAAAAAATGAAAATGAAGATTTTTATGAAAAAATGGAATATAAATTACTTCCTTCTCCAAGTGAAATGCTTCCTAAAGTATTTTTTTCTGAAAAATGGAAAAAAGAACACCCTATTCCTAATAATATTTTAGAGATTTATAATAAGGGAACTTTTAAAAAAGGGAAGGATTTTAATGTGAATGATTGTTGGGAATTAATTGATTTTTATAAACAAAGCATAAAACAACATTCAGAGTGGGATTCTTGGTTTAAATTTAAATTTAAACCAACAAAAGAATATTTAGATATAAGTGAATTTTATAAAGATGTAGAAGATCAGGGTTTTTTAGTTAGTTTTAAAGAGATAGATTCTAAGATAATAAACCAATATGTGAATGAAGGAAAATTATATTTATTTGAAATTTACAATAAAGATTTTTCAAAATTTAGTAAGGGAAAGAAAAATTTACATACTTTATACTGGAATTTTTTATTCAGTAAAAAAAATTTAAAAGATGTTGTATTTAAATTAAATGGGAAAGCACAACTATTTTTTAGAGAGAAATCAATAAGAGAGGATATGATTATTCACCAAAAGAATAAACCTCTCAAAAATAAAGACCCAATAAAAAACAAATTAGAAAGTAAATTCCCATATGATTTAATAAAAGACAGAAGATATACTGAAGACAAATTTCAATTTCATTGTCCAATCACAATTAATTTTAAATCAAAAAGGGATATAGAAGGAGTAAATAAAAAGATTAATCAAGTTATAAAGGAAAATTATGATAATATTAAAATTTTAGGGGTTGATAGAGGTGAAAGAAATTTGGTATATTATTCTCTGATTAACAAAGATGGGATAATTGAAAATGGAAAACAAGGAAGTTTTAATCTAATTAAAGACGATTTTGGAAGATTCGTAAATTATCAAAAAAAATTAGATGAAAAGGAAGGTGAAAGAGACGAAGCAAGGAAGAATTTTAAAAATATTAAGGAATTAAAAGAAGGTTATTTATCCCAGGTTATTCATCAAATTGCCAAGATAGCAATAGAAAATAATGCGATTATTGTTTTAGAAAATTTAAATTTCGGATTTAAAAGGGGAAGATTCAAAATTGAAAAACAAATTTATCAAAAATTTGAAAGAATGCTTATTGAAAAATTAAATTATTTGATTTTTAAAGATATAGAAGAAGATAAACCTGGAGGAGTTAGTAATGGATATCAATTAACCCCCAAATTTGAAAGTTTTAAAAAATTAGGAAAACAAGCAGGAATTTTATTTTATGTAAGTGCAGATTATACTTCAAAGATTGATCCAATAACTGGTTTTGTAAATTTATTTAATAAAAGTAAAGAAAGGTATCTTTTATACCAGAGTATAGAGAAATCTAAAGAGTTTTTTAAAAATTTTGATTTAATAAGATATAATAAAAAAGAAGATTATTTTGAATTTAAGTTTGATTATAAAAAATTTAAAATAAGTGAAGAAGAAAACAGTCTGCCTTCAAAAACTCAATGGATAATTTGTAGTTTTGGCGAAAGATTATATCAAAAAAGAAAAGAAAATAGCAAGAATTGGGAAACAATTAAGATAGACTTAACTTATGAATTAAAAGAATTATTTAAAGAGAGGATTAATTATCTAAATGGGGAAGATATTAAAGAAGAAATATTAAAACAAAGCGATACTAAATTTTTTAAAGAATTAATTTTTTTAATTGATCGAATATTGCAACTTAGGAATTCTAATTCTGAAACTGGAGAAGATTATATTTTATCTTGTGTTAGAAATGAGAACGGAGAATTTTTTGATTCAAGAAAATCAAAAGATAATGAGCCTAAAGATGCAGATGCAAATGGTGCTTATAACATTGCAAGAAAAGGCTTAATTATATTAAAAAGAATAAAAGACAATTCTAAAAAACCAGATTTGAAGATTACCAATAAAGATTTTCTCAATTTTGTAAATGGAAACACCCCTTAAAATTTCAAACTTAAACGATTTTATATTCTGTCCAAGAAGTATCTATTTTCATAATCTTTATTTAGATATGGATGAAAAAGTTTTTTCAGGGTTTAATCAATCGGCAGGGAAGATTGTTCATAAAAATATCGATAAGAAAAAATATTCTAGTAAGAAAGATATTTTACAAGGGATTGATGTGTTTAGCGAAGAACTGGGAGTAATTGGGAAAATTGATTTATTAGATTTAACAAAAGGAGAGTTAATTGAAAGAAAAAATAAAATAACAAAAATTTATGAGGGGTATCTATTTCAAATTTGGGCACAATATTTTTGTCTTGTTGAAATGGGTTACAAAATCGGTTATTTATCTTTTTATTCATTAAAGGATAACAAAAAAATAAGAGTTAAGATACCTACAGAAAAAGATAAGGAAAAATTATGTGCATTAATAAATCGGATAAATAATTTTCATTTAGATAATAAATTTTCACAAAATATAAAAAAATGTAAGGCCTGTCCATATAATAAATTATGTGACTATTACCAAGATGATTAGCAAACCAGATTTTTTAGAGAAGCAAGTTATTGTAATCAACAATGATACAAATAATATTAAATTCAAAAATCAAAATTTAATTGTTCTTGATGAAAGTAATAATATCATCTTACAACATCCTTGTTCAAAAATATTTTTAGTATTTGTTATAGGAGAATTTAGTATAACTTCTGTATTAATTAAAAATGCCAGAAAAAACGGGATATCTTTTTGTTTTTTGAATTATAATCTTAAGCCCTATTTTAGTATAATGGCCGAAAATAAAGGAAATTTTTTGCTTAGAAAGATACAATATTTAGAAAAAAAAGATTTTGAAATTGCAAGATGGTTAATAAAAAATAAGATTTCTAACCAAATCACATTAATGAAAAGTATTAGAAATAAAATAAAAATTGAGAAAGAAACAATTGGGAAAATTGAAAAATTATTAGAAAAAATTGGTTTTGTAAAAGATTCTCAAGAACTTCTTGGTATTGAGGGGAATTCATCAAAAGAGTTCTTTTCAGTTTATTTTAGAAAATTAAATTTTGTTAGGAGAGAACCCCGCGTAAAATTTGATATTTTAAATTTACTTCTTGATATAGGATATACTTATTTATTTAATTTTATTGAAGCAAATTTAGAATTTTATGGATTTGACACTTTTAAAGGAGTTTATCACAAATTGTTTTATCAAAGAAAATCTTTAGTTTGCGATTTGGTTGAACCATTTAGGTGTATTATTGATAGAAAGATAAGAAATGGATTTGCATTATCTATCATTAATGAATCTGATTTTGGTTTTAGTAATGGACAATTTTTTGTAAAAAGAGAATTCACTAAAAAATATTCTAAATTTTTTCTTGAAGAAATTTTAAAATATAAAGAAGATATCTTCTTATTTATTCAACAATATTACAGGTGTTTTATTAAAGATAAAGATATAAACAGTTATCCCTTTTTTAATTTAAGATGATAATCTTATCATATGATATAAGTGATACCAAGCTTAGAACAAGATTTTCAAAATTTATTTTGCAATATGGAAGAAAATTACAATTTTCTGTTTATGAAATAAAGAATAGTCGAAGAATTTTAGATTTGATTATGTTAGAGTTAAAAAATAATTTTGAGAAAAAGTTTACTCAAAAAGACAGTGTTTTTATCTTTGATCTTACTGAAAATTGTAAGATTTTTAGATTTGGTTATGCAAAGAATGAAGAAGAAGACTTAATTTTTACTTGATTGCAAACCTCAGTCTTTATTTTTTTAAAGTAAAATGGATTCTATATTTTTTACGACGAAAAATTTAAAAGTATTAGAATCTTTACCTTATAATGCGGGTATTAAGGTGCTTTTGTCGCAGAAAAGATATTTTAAGTATATCTCGGAAAATAAACAAAAAACTATTCTTTAGACAGATTTCCTGTCTAAGAACAAATTAAAATTTCTACTATTGTAGATTTCTGTATGTTATTTATTAGGCATCTTGTCTAAGAACAAATTAAAATTTCTACTATTGTAGATTTAATAGCTTCGCTCCTACTTAATGGTTGTCTAAGAACAAATTAAAATTTCTACTATTGTAGATCTTTACAAAGTCGTTTATATCCATTTTGTGTCTAAGAACAAATTAAAATTTCTACTATTGTAGATATACAGCTTTATATTTATCCTCTAATTCGTCTAAGAACAAATTAAAATTTCTACTATTGTAGATGAAGAAGATTATGATACAGCTATTACAAAGTCTAAGAACAAATTAAAATTTCTACTATTGTAGATATTAATTCATTTATTAGAATAGTTTTAAGTCTAAGAACAAATTAAAATTTCTACTATTGTAGATTAAACCAAGAATTTCCTATCTTTTTTATTGGTCTAAGAACAAATTAAAATTTCTACTATTGTAGATATAGGGGTTATTTTCATAGTTTTAGGAGTCTAAGAACAAATTAAAATTTCTACTATTGTAGATGACAATCATACAACCAACCTCATAAGCCCGGTCTAAGAACAAATTAAAATTTCTACTATTGTAGATTTGAAGAAGAAAACCAAATATAAGCAAGTCTAAGAACAAATTAAAATTTCTACTATTGTAGATAAAAAATGCTAACTTCTTTGTCTATTGTCTAAGAACAAATTAAAATTTCTACTATTGTAGATGATAATAGTAATAACCTTATATCTTGATGTCTAAGAACAAATTAAAATTTCTACTATTGTAGATTTGGAAATTTACAGCATCAACACCAACATGTCTAAGAACAAATTAAAATTTCTACTATTGTAGATTTTGAAAAGTTATCTGGTTTGGACTGAAGTCTAAGAACAAATTAAAATTTCTACTATTGTAGATTTTGAAAAGTTATCTGGTT